>CAZYOD010000072.1:0-4579 GCA_964648635.1 uncultured Balneolaceae bacterium
ACGGTGAGCTCGAACATCCCAATCTGCCGCTTATCCCCGGCCATCAAATTGTGGGGACCGTAGAACAAACAGGAACCGATGTTACAAGCTTTAAGATCGGTGACAGAGTCGGCGTCCCGTGGCTCGGTTATACCTGCGGGGAATGTGAATTTTGTAAAACAGCTCGTGAGAATCTTTGCGATCACGCTCAGTTTACCGGCTATGATATCAACGGGGGATTTGCCGATTACAGCGTCGCGGATGCCCGTTTCTGCTTTCCTATCCCCGAAGAGTATCCCGCCCTGCAAGCTGCACCTTTACTATGTGCCGGACTTATCGGATACCGATCGCTCCGAAAAACCGATGACGCCCGATGTTTGGGTTTATATGGATTTGGATCGGCTGCTCACATCATCACCCAAATAGCTTTGTATCAGGGAAAAGAGGTATATGCTTTTACACGTCAGGATGATTTTAAAACACAGAAATTTGCAAGATCGCTGGGTGTACAATGGGCCGGTGGCTCCGAAACATTACCCCCTCAAAAGCTGGATGCCGCTATCATTTTTGCACCCGTGGGAAAACTTGTTCCCCAAGCACTAAAAGCTATTAAAAAAGGCGGAAAAGTAGTTTGCGCCGGAATACATATGAGCGATATTCCCAGCTTTCCCTACAGTGACCTCTGGGAAGAACGCTCTATTGAGTCGGTTGCTAACCTGACAAGGCAAGACGGAATTGATTTCATGAAGCTGGCACCGGAAGTGCCGATAAAATCTAATGTAACAACTTACAAGCTTGAAGAAGCAAACCGGGCTTTGAACGACTTACGTGCGGGCAATTTCGAAGGGTCGGCCGTATTGAATATCAATCCCGCTAATTAACATTATTGCTGACGGTTAAGTTATGACATAAAGTCTTATTCTTTGTATCTTTGGCGACCATTTTAATCTTGGTATAAAATCTGTTTTCTCATGCACGACATTGTATTGATACCCGGCGACGGAATCGGACCTGAAATCACAAAATCGGTAACTACTATTCTGGATAAAGCAGGTGCCGATATTAATTGGATTCGTTGCACAGCGGGAGTTACTGCACAAGAAGAAGTCGGCAATCCTCTTCCTGATGATACGCTCGACGCTATTGATAAATACCGCATTGCATTGAAAGGGCCCCTAACAACTCCGGTAGGCGCAGGTTTCCGCTCCGTGAATGTGGCAATGCGAAAAAAGTTTGAACTTCACAGTAACATCCGTCCTGCCAAAACCTTACCGTACATCCACAGCCGGTATGAAAATGTCGACCTTGTCATGTTCCGTGAAAATACCGAGGGTCTTTACATCGGAAAAGAACAGTGGGTTGAAGAAAACAGTCACGCTGAAAGTATTGCCGTTGTTACACGAGATGCCAGCGAAAAGGTAATCCGTTCCGCTTTTGAATACGCTAAGAATAAAAATCGGGAAAAGGTTACGCTGATCCATAAAGCAAACATTCTGAAGTTTACCTGCGGATTGTTCATGGAAGTCGGAGAAGAAATTTCGGAAGAATATCCCGGCATCGAATATGAAGACCTTATTGTTGATAATATGGCGATGCAGATGGTACTTCGCCCAGAGCAATTCGACGTTATTGTAACAACCAACCTTTTTGGGGATATCCTTTCAGACTTAGCTTCCGGCTTGGTGGGCGGCCTTGGACTTACGGGAGCAGCTAATATCGGTGATGATGCAGCTATGTTTGAAGCTGTTCATGGCTCGGCACCTGATATCGCGGGACAAAATAAAGCGAATCCCATTGCCTTTTTGCTTTCTGCTTTAATGATGCTTGAGCATATTGGCGAAGAAAAACTGGCCAGCAGAATCCGGCAGGCTGTTTATTACACGCTGGAAAACAAGTCCGTATGCACACCGGACATTGGCGGAAGCGGCTCTACAACTGCGTTTACAGAAGCCGTTTGCGAGAACCTGTAGTTTAGGTTAAACGCAGAGTAGCCCTGTTATTACTTCAGTTCTTCAAAAGCTACTTCCATCGTTTTTGGGTCTAACATAGCAACTGTAGCCGTTTCGCCGAATCCATGGGCTGTACCGGGATTCACAGCCAGCGTTTGATTAATCATTTCTGCTTTCTTCTCGTGAGTGTGACCCGATACTACTACATCAAATTTTCCGCACTCTTCAAGAGCCGTTGTTATCGGGCCATCAGTCCCATGGTAGAGAGCGATCTTGAGTCCGCCGATTTTCACATCTCCAAATGTACCTAAATGTTCAGCGCCAATAGAGTCAAATTTTTGCAACAGCAAAAAATGGTCACCGTCATTATTTCCAAATACTGCCTTTAGAGATAATCCCTCAAAAGGCGGAACGGTAAACGGGCTACAAAAGTCACCCGCATGCAGGACAACCTCTACCTTACGCTCTTTAAAAATTTCCACGGCTTGATTGATGTTTGACACGTGATCATGTGAGTCAGCAATTAATCCAATCAGCATAGTAACATATTTTATGTTGTTTTTAACGGAAGTAATATCAAAATAGACTTCAACAATTCATCAACCAGTGAATTTATTCGCTTTACCCAAAACTAATTTCTATAATACCTATTCACCCGCAATCAGACAAAGAGACGCTTTATTATGAAAAAATCATTTAGGCTAGTTTTACTTTTTCTTTTCGCCCTTCTCTATTTACCGATATCAACAACAGCCCAGGATTTTGAAGGCATAATCCATTATGAAATATCCAACATGGAATATAGCGGGGGCACAGAAGAAATGCCCTATATGGTAAAAGGATCGAAAGCACGAATGGAATTTGGACAGGGACAACAAAAGGGAGCCATGATTGTAATGCCGGAAGAATCAAAAATGGTGATTCTGGTTGATGCTATGAAAGGATACATGACCATGGATACTGAACAGACCGAAGAGGAGATGGAGGAATATTCTGATACCGAGGTTACCAAGACGGGAGAAACCAAACAAATTTCCGGCAGACAATGTGAAGTATGGAGAATCCATTCCTCAGAAAATACAATCGAAACCTGTATGGCAAAAGGAATGGGCACCTTTATGACGCCCCAAGATCCCACCGGTCAAGATAATATCCCCCAATGGGTGAAAAAGTTTATGGATGAGGGCGCGATGCCACTGGAGGTTATTGAAATCACCAACGGCGACCGCAAGCTTCAAATGAAAGCCGTTAAAATTGAGGAGAAAACCCTGTCGTCCGATCTTTTTGAAATCCCGGAGGGTTACAGAGATGTGACCAGTATGATGAACCAAATGCGAAATCGTAATTAGTGTTTACTCTTTACTTTTCAGATTTAAAAAGGCGCCGATTATCAGGTGCCTTTTTATTTACTGCATTTTTGCCAGCAGGTTTTGAGCACGCTCCCTGTAATCCGGCTCCACTTCTGCTTGGGTTGTCTTCACAAGAAAGCGTTTCGCTTCTTTAAATTGTTGCTGATCATACAAAATCTTTCCTGCAAAATATGTGGCAACGGTATAAAAAGATCTGCCTTCGGGGTCAGACAGTTCCTCGCTTGCCCCAATTGCTTGTTTATAACTTGCTAAAGCCTTTTTCTTTTGACCTCTTTTATCCAGGATGCGCCCTCTCCACGTCAATAATTCTTCCTGCACTACATGCGAATAAGCCAACTCCTGCCCTTCCCATTTTGATAGTGCCTTATCGATAAACTGCAGGGCCTCATCATATCGCTTCTGCTTAAAATAGCTCTTAACTAACAATCGGGTATAGTAATTGTTATGAGGATACTCTGACTGTAGCTTTTCAAAACTTTGGACAGCTGCATCATAATCTCGCTCATAATTATAGTTGATATTGCCCAAAAAATAAGTGGCTTCGGCTCGTGCAAAAACTGCCTGTTCGGATGCCCTGCGTATGTATTCCAAACCCTTCTGCTTATCGCCATCCGGCAGGGCCCACGAAACCGTTTTTACAATGGTATACCGCTCGGGAATATAATCCAGATAATAAAGCTTCAATCCTTCGGCCAGCTTTAAATCATTAAGTTCGGGCTGTTGGCTCAACAAATATTCATGGGCCTTCATGGCTTTTCTTCCATAATTGATACTGGTTACCCATTCTTCACGATTGGCAAACTGACGCGCCATATAACCATTACTTATTGCCCTGATGATAAGTCCGTCCGGATGAGAAGGATTTTTATGAAGCAGCTTCCCTGCTTCGTAATCAGCTTTTTTCATCATATTAAAAAACCGATCATCATAGGAGTGATTTTCGAGATCCGACAGCACTTGCCACCAAAATTGCATCCCATCAAAAATCAGCCACAAGGGATGATCTGGATGCTTTTCTTCCCAATCAGCGAGAATTTCATCGGCGGCGTCAAAATTAAAATTATATATAGAATCAACCGCTGCTTTAGCATCGGGACGAAACTGCGGGTTGTTTATCAATTCCGGAACCTGCGCAACAGATGTAGATGTGAATGCTGCAAAAAAGAAACCCAAGAATATATACCGGAAGAGATTTACTAGCTTATCCATAATCTGAATTTTGTAAGTAAGAGCTTTGGTAACGGATCAAATAGGCAGGTGTTATGCAATTATCTCTCCTTT
>CAZYOD010000072.1:4679-9841 GCA_964648635.1 uncultured Balneolaceae bacterium
CGGGCGAAAAGATCCAGCTGATCGAACTCCGTCATATTTTCGCCCACACCATTTAACGAAAAATTCATAGCCAGCACTCCAAAACCGGCCGCACTCAGCTCGGCACAAGCATCGGGAAAAGCGCCCCAATCCTTAAAGCCTTTGAACCCGTGAAGAAAAACAATCACCGGAAAACGCCTGTCCGCATGTCCGGCGGGAGCATATAAATCGTAATGAATGGGGAGCCCTTCTGATGATGAAACCGAAGCTGATATTTTAGAAATATTTGAATACGGCATAGATGAGTCGGTTATTTTTTTAACATTGTGATAAGCGCCCACGCTTAGCACATGAAATTGCCCAAGAAAATAACTCCTTCTCTCAATGGGAGCATGTCAGCTGTCCGCTAGCCGGCGGATCAGCATATCCTTTGGATATTCTACCGCTTATTAAAGTTAAGCGTATCCAATTTCACCAGCTTTCGCAGACCGTTGATTTCACTTTTTCTGAGATAGCGCCACCGTCCCATTTTAACATCATTCAGTGTAAGTCCGGCATATTCAATTCTTTTTAATTTTGTCACCTCGGTATCAAAATATTCAACCATCCGACGCACCAACCGGTTCCGTCCCTCAAAAATGGAGAGCATAAACCCTTTGGGTGTACGGGCAATATTTTGTGCCTGAACCGGACCGTCTTCAAGCTCAATGCCCTGCGCCAACTCTTGAAGTTCGTGATCCTTTAACTTGCGCTGCGTTTCCACCTCATACGTTTTGCGCACTTCGTAACTGGGATGCATCAGCCGGTTTGCCAGATCACCATCGTTCGTCAAAATAAGCAGCCCCATCGTATGACGATCGAGACGTCCCACAGGATACACCCGCTTGCCGGTAGCATCTTCGATCTTATCCATCACCGTATCCCGGTTACGCGGATCATCGGTCGTGGTAATCGTATCTTTGGGTTTGTTCAGCAGAATATAGACGAACTTTTCCAAGCTCAGTGTTTGACCTTCTACCTCTACCTTGTCAGTACGCTGAACTTTAATACCCATCTGGGTAACAACTTCGTCATTTACTTTCACCTTTCCGTCAGCAATATAATCATCGGCTTTTCGGCGTGAGGTGAATCCGCAATGGGCAATATATTTATTCAGCCGAATCTCTTCGTCCTTCGTGTAATTTTGTTCAATTTGATGTGAGGGTTCCTGTTGTTTGCCTTTCCTATTCCTCTTCTTTCGTCTGCTCATTATTTAAACCTTCTTGGGTGCTATCTTCATCTTCCAATTTCTGTTCGTCACTTTCCTCTTCATCTTCACCATTTTCATCCAACACTAATTCATCCGCCGTGAACTCATCCAGGTCGGGCACTTCATCTTCATCAATCTTTTCCACTGCCTCAATAAGTGAAAGCGCTGTATCACGGGTATCTTCATCATCCACTTTTTCCTGCAGCTCTTTGAGTTCAAGCTGACGATCAAACAAGAATTGACGGTGTTCGGCCATATCATCATCCTTGAGAATTTCCTCTATCTCCCGCGGTTTGGGCAGCTCATCAATGGAGTTAATTCCAAAGTGTTTTAAAAAGTGTTTGGTCGTGCGGTAAAGCAACGGCTTTCCCGGGGCATCCAACCGACCCGAGACTTCAATCAACACTTTTTCCAGCAGCTGTCGAAGCATATATCCCGAATCCACTCCCCGAATTTCGTCCACTTCCGGCTTGGTGATTGGCTGCTTATAAGCCACAATAGCCAATGTTTCAATCGCTGATTGCGAAAGTTTGCGATAGGCGCTTTCGTGCTGAAAAATGCTCAGCCAAGGCTCAAATCTTTTCTTTGTGGCAAATGCATATCCACCGGCCACTAGTTCAATACTAAAAGCCAGGCCGTTCTCCTCATAACGCTGATTCAATTTTTCGACAAACGGCGCAATGGCGTCCACTTCCAGACCCAGATTTTCTTCTCCTTTGGCAATAATTTCACAGATCTTCTCTTCCGAAATAGGCTCCGGGCTGGCAAAAATTAACGCCTCAATCACCGATGATAAGCGGGTACCATCTACAAATTGATAATCTTGCATAACTGTTCTAATTGATGGGAATTCGTCTTCTATTGCGGCCGAGATCAAAAAGGAGCATAAAATAACAAAATTTATTAACTCTCGTGCTTTTGAATTATGAAAAAGCCGTCATCCCCCTGGCTTTGATACAGCGGCATTAGGATATAGCCGTCGCAGCGAGCCTCAATTTTTCCATCCTTATCGTTAGCCAGCCATTCCCCCTCTTTTACCGGCTGAAAATTCTTATACCCGGGACGCATGGCAAACTCATCGCCCGGCTCAATGATATGTTGATATACGAGCTCGGTCTCAACGGGTAACTGCCTCGTATGTGATTTCAAATGCTGTTCGTAGTCTTTGATTTCTGATACATATTGTTTTTCAATACAACCGACCGCCTGAAGAAGCAATAAGAGCGAGGCCGTAATATTATACTCGGTGAGCTCATTTTGATGATTGCCGCCCTCCAATCCAAAGGAAATAAATCCCTTCTTTTGGAAATGAGCTAAAGCCGTGCCGCGAAGGGATTCTTCAATCCCAAAAACCATAGGCACATGTAACTTCGAAATCAGTTGTCGCTGACGGGGATCCGAACTGGTAATGCTAAACATGTTTCCTTCCGCAGAAAAAGTGTGCACATCAGCCAGAATCGTCGGTTGCTGCGACCGGGCAGAAATTTTATCAAGCAACCTGATCAACGATTTCATCTCCCTGCGCTCACTGGATTCAATATTATTTTTGGCCGTGCTGCGAATCCGATCAATAATAGAAGGAAACCAAAGCCGATTCATATCTTCATCAATATACCGGACCCCCTGCTGTAAGGCTTCAATATTTGCTTTCAAAATAATCAGTCTGCCGTGAATCTGAGGATGAACATTTTGAAGCATATCAAAAACATTTTGGGCAGCTTTCACCCCGGCCGACTCATTACCGTGCATCCCTGTTAAAATTACAATGGTAGGACCATCCGGGTCCCCCGCAATGGATCCAATAATGTGCTTTTGATAATTTTTTGTTGATACTTTAGCTGTCGCCGGATTGCTCATTAGACTCGTTATTCGAATGTAAAGCTTTTAAAAGTCGTGCTGCTATTTTCATGTAATTTTGTTCGGTAATAATTCCAACCAGCCGATTATTCTTAACAACCGGCAAGCAACCAATCTTCTGACTGTCCATAATCTCCATCGCCTCTATAATTGAAGCTTCCGGGTGAATGGTAATTGGATTTTGAATCATAATATCTTCCACCGATTCAACTATACCTTCATCTTCGTTCACTGATTTGGAATACTCATTAAAAATCATCCGCATCGTCACCAAACCTACAAGTTGCTTTTTGTCATCCTCCACCGGAACATAGCGGATGCGACGCCAATCAATCAAATTGGCCACAAACTCTAAAATATCATCTTTTTGCACCGTAAAAAGATCGGTGGTCATAAACTCTTCCACCAGCAGGCTCGAAGGCTCCCAGTGCTCCAGATCTTCCATGCGCACCCGGCCCCACTTATGAATTGGCTCTCCCTTCTTCTGATTTTTAATCATTGCTGTAGTAATCGCCGCCAATGCATGTTCTTTTGAATCGTTCTCTTTCATTAACGTCGAATAATTGGTAATCACCCAGTGCGAAGGGGTCTGTCCGGACTTTACTCGCTGCTCAATGATGCCCAGATAATCATCAATATCACCGTCATTAATGTCTGCTTTTTTTAGTCCTTCTTTGGCTATCGGCAACAGCTCTTCGGTAATTAAATCCACGGCATTAATCCGCTGATCATCAAACCAACGAAATTTAGTATCGAGGCCGAGCTTAGAAGCCGCCACAAAATTCATCCGGGCATCGTCAAAATCCATCTCTTCCGATACATTCGGATGATAATCCTCCATTCTATTCATCAGTCCCAACCAAAAAGCAGTATTGGCAACCTCATCGGTCACCGTGGGACCGGAAGGAAACACGCGGTTTTCAATTCGCAGGTGCGCTTTGCCGTCAGTTACACCGTAACAAGGACGATTCCAACGATACACCGTGCCGTTATGAACCTGCAGAGCCATCAACATGGGAGGTGTCCCCTCATCCAGCAACTTTTCGACATCTTCAGTCACTTCCGAGCTAAGCATCACCCGGTAGCGGGCTGTATCTTCCTGAAAGATCTCCAGGATACTTTCATTCACCCACTCGTTGCCAAATGTTACCCGCGGACTGCTTTCCCTTAGGTGGTCCCCCACCGTTCGGGTATCCACCGACTGCTGGAACAACGCGATTCGAGTTTCACTCCACAAGCGTTTTCCGAAGAGGATAGGTGATCCTACCGTTGCCGCAAGCACAGGTGCTGTAACGAGCTGGGCAACATTATATTTTGGTACAAATTCATCCGGACCTACCTGCAAATGCACCTGAAATCCTGTATTACATGCTTCTAAAAGAGGCGAATCCAATTTCATAAGCAGCTCATCCATTCCCTGAATTCGCAAATCATTATCACTGCCTCTCAACTTGGTGATTGCCTGACAAAGCGCCCGATAACGCTGAAGAGGCGTCATGTTTTTCAGGTCTACATCAACCTTACGGATCGTAGGAAGGATACCGGTCAGCAAAATTTCTCCGCCCAATTCTTCCGTCACAGCCCGAACTTCATCCACCTTTTCCTGCAGATTCCTCTCCATTTGAGAGAGGCAATTTCCTCTAAATTCCAGAGGAGTCATATTAATTTCGAGGTTAAACTTAGCGAATTCCGTTGTAAAGGAGCCGTTTTTGGATGCCTGCAGCTTTTCTAAAATTTCCATAGAGCGGGGCCAGGCTTTAGCCTGTTGATTCACCAGGCAAAGCTCTTGCTCGGCACCAATTCTGATGGGATCAGTTTCAAACCAGTCGCCCTCCTCTAGCATACGGTCCAGCGCCCTCAGATCCTTCAACACGTTCTTCATAAAACGCTGAACTTCTTCCTGGCTGTCGGCTAATTTTACCCGGGATTCACCCATAAAGACCTCTTAATTAGACTACGCGTATTATGTAGCTGTAATAATCGAATTTATTGAACAGAATGCAAGCGGCTATGATTCACAAATCCTAGCCGAAATACCCCCACGGCGGATTTACAACCTATTCCAGATGCACTAATG
>CAZYOD010000073.1:0-9804 GCA_964648635.1 uncultured Balneolaceae bacterium
CATCGGCCGTCATTTTTTATCCCGGTTGGCAAACTCTTAAAGGCGCATGGAAATCGGCTGTAAACGCTGCACCCAATATGGATGTACTAATTGCCATGGGATCGCTAGCAGCGTTGGCGACCGGTTTTGTGGCGCTTCTGCACACTTTCGGGATGGCGCCCTCTTTTCACAGCTTCGCAGGAATCGGGGGTATGATTATGGCCTTTCATCTTACGGGCCGCTATGTCGAAACGAAAGCAAAGGGACGTGCTTCGGAAGCGATTAAAAATTTAATGACGCTGGAGGCCAAAGAGGCTACCATTATCCGCAATGGAAAAGAGATGTCGATTCCGGTTAGTGACCTCGAGGTTGGGGATGTAATGATCGTACGCCCCGGCGAAAAAATTCCGACCGACGGAGAAGTGGTTGACGGAGAAAGCAGTGTTGATGAGTCGCTGGCGACCGGCGAATCGATGCCGGTAAGTAAATCCAAGGGGGATGAAGTTATTGGATCAACGATTAATAAAAATGGCACGCTTAAAATAAAAGCGACAAAAATCGGTAAAGAAACATTTTTGAACCAGGTTATTCGGATGGTCGAAGAGGCACAAGGATCCAAAGTGCCGATCCAGGAGTTTGCCGATCGTATAACGGCTATTTTTGTACCCGCTATTTTAGTGCTGGCTGCGCTTACGTGGGCCGCGTGGATGGTCTTTCCCAACTTCTTTGGTCAGATTGCCTTGTGGGCCTCAAATTTCATCCCGTGGGTGAATCCGGGTATGGGTGAGGTAGCCCTGGCTTTTTATGCGGCCATCGCCGTGCTGGTTATCGCATGTCCCTGTGCATTGGGATTGGCTACGCCAACTGCCCTGATGGTAGGCACCGGGCTCGGTGCCGAAAACGGTATCCTCATTCGTCAGGGAAAAGCCGTAGAATTGTTGCGCGAGGCCGATACCATTGTGTTGGATAAAACCGGGACAATCACCAAAGGATCGCCGTCTGTGACAGATATTGTTAGCATATCCAAAAGCGAAGAGGAGGTAGTGCGTATAGCGGCATCAGCCGAAAAGGGATCCGAGCATCCGATCGGAGAGGCTATTGTAAATTATGCTGAAAAAGAGGAAATGCAGCTTCAAGAGGCTTCAGCTTTTGAAGCGATATCCGGAAAGGGAATTCGGGCACAAGTTGATGGGGCTGACATTTATATCGGTACGCTAAAGTTATTTGATGAGCAAAATATCACTGTTGGATCGGAGTCATCCGAAAAACTCAAAGAGCTTGAAAGTCAGGCAAAAACGGTGGTTTTGGTTGGGGTTGATGGTAAATGTATTGGGCTCATTGCCGTAGCGGATCCCATAAAAGAGGATAGCAGGAAGGCTATCTCACAATTGAAATCGATGGGTTTGACTCCGGTGATGATTACCGGTGACAATGAACGCACGGCCCGCGCCGTAGCTGATGAAGTAGGAATTGATGAAGTAATTGCCGGGGTGCTACCTGATCAAAAATCCGAGGAAGTGAAACGGTTGCAGGAATCCGGTAAGAAGGTTGTGATGGTAGGCGACGGTATTAATGATGCGCCCGCGCTGACGCAAGCCGATATTGGTATCGCCATCGGGACGGGCACCGACGTAGCTATAGAATCCGGAGATATTGTGCTGGTAAAAGGAGAACTAACTTCGGTTGTTCAGGCGATGAAGCTTAGTAATGCAACGTTTACAAAAATAAAGCAAAACCTGTTTTGGGCATTTTTCTATAACGTCGTAATGATTCCGTTAGCAGTGGTGGGGATGATGCACCCTTTGCTGGCAGAAGCGGCTATGGCGTTCAGTTCTGTAAACGTTGTTTTTAATTCTCGCAGACTGCGTAAGGCGGATCTTTCCACAAGTTCTTAATTAATTGTGGATAACCCTGTGGATAACTTTTATTCTGACAATTAATTCAAAAAGTTTGTAACAACGGTCCTTTCTATCTCTCTTTAAACTACATTCGGGAAAAGTTTTATGAGAAAATCCTAACTTTGCAATGTGGATAACTTGCTATTTTGTGAGGGATTTCTTATTACTAAGTGCTTTTCTGTTAGGAAATTATAATGTAAAATTCTGGGGATCAAAAGATGAAAAACTGGAAGGCATTAATCCTTAAAATTACGTTACTGGTTTTAGTCGGTATCGTCATGCTCACAGGCTAGCAGACGGTTAAAAACAGTTGAATTCGTGATGCAGAGATTCCATGAGATTTCTGCGTGATAAAAATTTACTCTATTTGTGGATAATCAACAGCTAACGGATTTATCATATCTGCGCAAAGTTGCCATGGGTGATGATGAAATCGTTATTGAAACCACAGAAGCATTTCTCGATGATACGCCGGAGGCACTTAAAAATCTGCAGGAATGTTTTGCCGATCAGAAATGGGAGCAAATGTCGAGGCAGGCTCATAAAATAAAGCCGGGCCTTAAGTATATGGGGATGGAACAAGCCCTGGAGCTTATTAACGATATTGAAAAGCAGACAAAGTCAGGTGATGTACAAGTGGATTTGGGTAGCAAGGTTAAAGAATTTAATGCACTTTGTTCTAAAGCAATTGATGAGTTATTGGAAAAAGTTGAGAAGATTAAAAGCCGGGATAATTAAACATTTTTCGGTTTTATTCGTATGCTTGTAAAATTCATAAAACGGATACGCTCATGATTTGGACATTACTTCTCAACAGTATTGGCATTTTTGTAATTGGTTATTTGCTCAAGGGGGTAGAAATAAAAAACTTTTTAACCGCTTTGGGTGTCGCTATTCTCCTGGCAGTCATTAACACTTTTGTTAAGCCTATTCTTGTGTTTTTGACCTTTCCAATCACCATACTCACCTTTGGCTTGTTTATACTGGTGATTAATGCTCTGATGCTGATGCTAGTGGATGCTTTAGTAGAGGGGTTGAAGATTAAGCACTTCGGCTGGGCTTTTCTGTTTAGCCTGTTGTTGTCAATTCTTAATCTCGGTTTCTTCTAGTCAGGCGACGTTACTGCTTTCGATGTAAGGAATAGAACATTCGCCTTTTTGATTGATTTCCAATGTGTAAATTTTTGCGGGCGGCAGATTTAGAAGTACAACTTTTTTGTTTTGTCCGTATTGATTCACCACTTTTTCTTCAAAATCACATTTGAAATCGCGGAATTTCAGATATTTAAAATAGGTGATAAAAGCACCGGTATCGCACAGCTGAAGTTTTTTCTTCCAAATATCCCGACTGATGTTTTCGGGCATATTTTCGTAAGGCAGGCTCGAAAATATAAAATCGTACTGTTTGTCGGGCTGGAAATTTAAAATGTCAGTGTGATGAACATGGATGTTGGGATCGCGATACTTCGTTTTTACGATCTGATAAAACTTTTTGTGGATTTCCACGATATCCAAATTATCTTTAGATCGCAGATGTTTAGCAATTTCCTTTGTAAGGGGTCCGGTTCCCGCCCCAATTTCTAAAATATTAAGTGGAGAGCAACTATTGCCGGAGAGCACCTGTTTTAATTGAGCAACGATATCTTTTGCTAAAAATTTAGAGCTTGGGGCAATGGCTCCCACCTGCTTCAGATCTTTAAAAAAGTAAAGCAAATATTCCAATCATCCTCCATATTCTATGAATACTAGCACGACAAGGTAATAAAGCTTGGGCAATATGGCTAACCTGTATGTAGGCGTAGCATAGTTCTTATTCTTTAACATAACTTTTTACATCTGCACCTTGAATCATTCAAAAGTTGACCTGATTTTAGGTCAAGACATTAAAATCCAACAAACTTAAATCATTTATGAGTTACTTACCCATAAAGAGCTTTAAAAGTCTGGGTCTGCTGATCATATCTCTTATACTTATTTCAGCTTGCGCCAGTTCCGAAAAAGCTCAAGATACGTCATCGCAGAAGCCGACATCAGAGTCGGAAAATGGAATAAAACCTTATAGCGAAGTTATCGAAGATGCTGAGTCTGATGAGGGGCTGTTCGATGTCCATAAAATTGAAAATGATTATTACTATGAAATTCCCGATTCGCTGCTGGGACGCGAAATGCTTTTGGTGTCTCGTATCGCCGAAACCCAAGACAACCTTGGATATGGCGGCGAGAAATTAAATACCCAGGTTGTCCGTTGGCAAAAAAAGGATGATAGGGTTCTGTTGCGTCATGTATCCTTTGAGAATGTAGCCAGCGATTCATTGCCTGTATATGAGGCAGTCCGAAATTCAAATTTTGAGCCCATTATTGCTTCTTTTGATGTCAAATCACTGGATAAAGATTCTTCGGGTGTTGTCATTGATATCACGAAGCTGTTTGCTAGCGATATTCCTTCTTTAGGTCTTCAAAATGGTCATCGCGAGCGCTATAAAGTCCGAAGTCTCGACAAAGACCGGTCATTTATTGAGCATATCAATAGCTATCCCGAAAATATTGAGGCACGTAATTGGATGACTTACGAAGCTACGAATCCTCCATCCAATGGTTCAACTGGAACGATCTCGATGGAGATTAACCATAGTATGGTCTTGCTTCCTGAAGTACAGATGGGTAGTCGATCTTATGATGACAGGGTTGGATATTTTAGTGTGCAACAAACCGATTATGGTACAGGCGCCCATAAAGCCAAACAACAGCAATATGTAACGCGTTATAAACTCGTGCCAAAAGATAAAGAGGCTTATTTGAATGGCGAGCTTGTAGAGCCGGAAGAGCCTATTGTTTATTATATTGATCCCGCCACGCCTGAAAAATGGCGACCTTATTTGAAAAAGGGAGTCGAGATGTGGCAGGAAGCTTTTGAAAATGCAGGTTTCAAAAATGCGGTTATTGCTAAAGACCCTCCCACCAAAGAAGAAAATCCGTCTTGGAGTCCCGAGGATGCGCGTTATTCTGTCATTCGATATTTCGCTTCTGAAATCCAAAATGCCTACGGACCGCATGTCCATGATCCGCGTACCGGCCAGATTCTTGAAAGTGATATTGGTTGGTATCATAACGTGATGAACCTGCTGCGAAACTGGTATTTTGTGCAAACGGCAGCAGCGAATCCCAAAGCACGAGCCGTTCAGTTTGAGGATGAAGTCATGGGCGAACTGGTTCAGTTTGTATCGGCGCACGAGGTAGGCCATACGATTGGACTCCCGCACAATTATGGTTCCAGCTTTGCTTATCCGGTGGACTCTCTACGTTCTCCGACCTTTACTGCAAAACATGGTACGGCACCATCCATTATGGATTACGCCCGATTTAATTATATCGCTCAGCCGGGAGACGGTGTCGAAAACTTTAATCCGGATATCGGAGAATATGATAAATGGGCTGTAAAATGGGGATACACATGGTTTCCTGAAAGTATGACCGAAGAAGAAAAAAGAGCTAAGTTGAACGAATGGACTCGCGAGCGATCCGATGATCCGTTGTATTTCTACGGACGTCAGACATCTAGCAAAATCGATCCTCGTTCCCAAAACGAAGATCTCGGAAATGACGCTATGAAAGCCAGTGAGCTGGGAATTGCAAACCTGAAACGCATTACCTCAAATCTGGTTGAGTGGACAAGCCGAGACGGTGCTGACTTCGAAGAGCTCGATGAACTTTATAATAACATCGTTGCTCAATGGAGTAGGTATATGGGGCACGTCACTAAAAATATCGGCGGTGTATATGAGAATCATAAAACGTACAATCAGGAAGGTCCTGTTTACGAATTTGTTTCGGAAGAGAAACAGCAACGTGCTATGGATTTTCTGGTTGACTATGCATTCACAACGCCCTCGTGGATTTTAGATAAGGATGTACTGAGTCGCACCAATCAGTCGACGGTAGTCGATAATATGCGTAGTGCTCAAGTAAATGTGCTGGAAGATCTGACTGATCCACAGCGCATTGCCAGACTTATCGAATTCGATGCTCGCACGACGGATGATACCTACGATGCATTTGAGATGATGGATGATGTCCGCTACGGCATTTGGAGCGAACTCGATGACAGCAGCGAAATTGATGTTTATCGCCGTAACCTGCAGCGAGCTTATCTCGAGCGGATGGAGCATCTGATGACAAATGAATTGGATGAGGTTCCCGAAGCATTTAAGGATTTCATTGGCTGGACCGATGTAAATGTCAGTCAGTCAGACATTCGTCCGATTGTTCGCAATCAGTTGCAGATTCTCCTTGATGATGTTCGCCAAGTGAAAAACCGTGTTCGAGATCGAGCCACAGGGGCTCACTTAGCCGACGTAGAAGTACGCATTGAAAAAATTCTCGATCCCGATAACTAATTTCTGATCGCAAGAATATAAAGCCCCGGTCACTTATTGGCCGGGGCTTTTTTGTTATCAACAACTTTTAACATCTATCTAGTTGATAAACGGGGTTTCTTTCAATAGAATTGGTCACAAATAAAAGAAAATTATTAGAGATAAAAGTATGGGATGGTCACGCTACGCTAATCAAGTAACTAAAATTTTATCACTGTTTGCTTTTTGTCTGTTTTTGGTGCCGGATGTGCATGCTCAGCAGCTGGATATGGAGAAACTAAAAGCCATGGAGCCGCGAAATATTGGTCCGGCAGGCATGAGTGGGCGCATTACCGCTATTGATGTTATTGAAGATAATCCGGATGTAATTTTTGCCGGAGCAGCCTCCGGCGGAATATGGAAATCTGAAAGTGGTGGTGTGGACTGGGAGCCCATTTTTGATGAACAAGGTGCTCACTCTATAGGTGATATCTCAATTTATCAGAAAAATCCGAGTATTATCTGGGTGGGAACCGGCGAAGGAAATCCCCGGAACAGTGCTAATATGGGTGCCGGTGTGTATAAAAGCATCGATGGCGGACGCACCTGGGATTATATGGGACTCGAAGAAACTCGTACCATTCATCGCGTAATTGTGCATCCCAATAACCCGGATGTCGTCTATGTAGGAGCTCAGGGAAATCCCTGGGGCGATTCAGAAGAACGCGGCGTTTATAAAACTACAGATGGTGGGAAAAACTGGGAGAAAATCCTTTATAATAATGAGCGAACGGGTGTAGCCGACCTGGTGATGGATCCTTCAAATCCCAATAAGCTTTTTGCCGCTATGTGGGAATACCGACGCTGGCCATGGTTTTTTGAATCCGGCGGAGAAGGTTCCGGCTTGTATCGATCGATGGATGGCGGCGAAACCTGGGAAGAGATTACTGACAAAGATGGCCTGCCCGAAGGTCCGTTGGGACGTATCGGCTTAGCTATTGCAAATAGCGATCCGGATCGTGTTTATGCATGGGTGGAATCAGAAGAAAATGCGATGTACCGGAGTGACGATGGTGGATACCGTTGGGAGAAAACCGTGGAGATGTCAGAAGATGGTGCATTGGGAAATCGACCGTTTTACTATGCTGACATATATGTGGATCCCCGTAATAAAAACCGGTTGTACAGTTTGTACTCTTATCTTTCGGTAAGCGAAGACGGGGGTAAATCTTTTGAAAGCATTTATCCCTATTACAATTACATTCATCCCGATCATCATGCATTCTATATCCATCCCGAAAACCCATCGTTTATTATTGATGGAAATGACGGCGGACTTAATATCTCCCGGGATCGTGCTAAAACATGGCGTTTTGTCGAAAACCTGCCGGTAGCACAGTATTATCATATTAATGTGGATATGGATACGCCCTACAATGTATATGGCGGTATGCAGGATAACGGTTCCTGGCAGGGTCCGGCCTATGTGTGGCGTGATGGTGGAATTCGTAATTCCTATTTCCAAGAACTTTATTTTGGGGATGGATTTGATGTGGTAATTGATTCCAGTGATTCCCGCTATGCCTATGCGATGTCGCAACAAGGAAATGTGGGTCGCGTAGATCTGGAAACCGGTCATTCTAGTTTTTCACAACCAACCAATCCGGATGGAGAAAAACTCCGTTTTAACTGGAATGCCGCCATTGCACACGATCCTTTTGATGAGGAAACCATCTATTACGGCAGCCAGTTTGTGCATAAAAGTACAGATCGGGGGGACAATTGGTCTATTATTTCTCCTGATTTAACCACTAACGATACGACAAAACAACAGCAACACAATAGCGGTGGTTTAACGCTGGATGCTACAGGAGCAGAGAATTTTACTACGATCACAGCTATTGCTCCAAGTCATTTACAGGATGGAGTAATCTGGGTTGGAACCGACGACGGTAATCTGCAGGTTACCCGAAATGATGGTGAAACGTGGGAAAATGTTGCTGATAACATGGACGTTCCGCAGGGAAGTTATGTCGCCCAGGTTAAGGCTTCCAAGTTCAACGAAGGCGAAGCCGTGGCTGTAATTAATAACTATCGTCGCAGTGACTGGACACCCTATATTATGCGTACTAATGATTATGGCAACAACTGGGAAAATATTGTAGAGGGCAAAGGTTTAGAAGGATATGCACTCTCTTTTGTACAGGATCCGGAAGTGCCCGAGCTAATGTTTGCCGGCACCGAATTCGGTTTGTACGTGAGTATCGACTCCGGTGAAAACTGGACGAAGTGGACCAACGGTTACCCAACTGCTTCTACTTATGATATGGTGATTCACCCCCGTGAACTTGATTTGGTAATTGGGACGTTCGGGCGATCGGCATGGGTACTGGATGATATTCGTCCACTGCGCGAGATGGCCCAAAAGGGGACTGATGAGTTGGATAAACCGATAAATCTTTATCCAATCCCTGATGCTTATCTTGCCGAAGAGCGTCAGGCTACCGGTACACGTTTTGCCGCTGATGCTATTTACAGTGGTGAAAATCGACCTATGGGAGCTAGAATCACATATTCCGTAGACGAAGTAATTGAAGATGAGGATGAAAAGGAGGAAGTATTAATTGAAGTTTTTGACAGTAAGGACAATAAAATTCGTATTCTAAAAGAGCATCCACAGCACAAAGGCATAAACCGAATTACTTGGGGGCTTAAAGAAAAAGGTGTATGGGGCCCAAGCCGAGAAATGCCTGACGAAGATGCCGCAGAACCTTCCGGTCCGGATGTACTGCCCGGAAAATACAAGATTAAAATAAGCTACGCCGGACAAGCAGATTCCGCCAAAGTACAGGTACATTTTGATCCTCGCATAGATTATAATTTGGCTGATCTTCGGGCTAAGCGCGACATGCAGCACGAATTGATGCAGCTTCAAAAAACGGCTGCTTCAGCCACTAATGAGCTGCATAAGGCCAAGGAGATGATTAAAACTGCCGAGCAGTTAATTGGAAAAGATCATGACGATTTACAGGAGCAAACCAAAGCTGTAAAAGAATCAATTGAAGGGCTACTGGATCAAATGCTGGGGAAAGAAGACGACCGGCAGGGGATTACACGAAATCCGGAACCGTCAGTTAGAACTCATCTTTATGCTCCGGGCCGTCATCTGAGAAGTGCTATAGGCGGAATTTCATCTACCGAGCCAAAGTTGCTGAAACAAGCTGAGAAATCAGTTGCAAATGTAGTAGCAGAGATAAATAAGTTTTTTGACACCGAGTGGGTGAATTATGTAGAGACGATGGAAAATTCTGATCTAACTCCCTTTCGTTCAATAGAAACGGTAGAACTTTAAAGCAGATCTCAGTAGAGTGGTGAGTACGGGCATAATTTTAGCTCGTTACTCATCACTTTTATTTCTTATAGCTATTCCATAGAAAGCTTACGCCAATTCCTACCACCACAACTACGGCTGTCCCTACCGGATTAAGCCACAAGTATTCAACCGCTTTGGTAAACTCCTGTGGAACCGTATCCCACGGCATGATCAGGTGCCAGGTCTCGGTTTTGGGATTCTCA
>CAZYOD010000074.1:0-7714 GCA_964648635.1 uncultured Balneolaceae bacterium
GCCTGGATGCCAGCACGATTGAGCTTGTTGCTGAGGAGTTCAACTATGAAGTTGAGTTTGTAGATGCAGACGAAGCTATCGAAGAAATTGAGCTTGAAGAGGATGACCCTGAGGATCTGCAGCCAAGGGCTCCTATTATTACGGTAATGGGTCACGTCGACCACGGTAAAACCTCGCTGCTCGACTATATACGAAAATCTCAGGTAGCAGCAGGAGAAGCCGGTGGTATTACACAGCACGTAGGTGCTTATGAGGTTACTACTGATGACGGTCGACCGATTACCTTCCTTGATACGCCGGGTCACGAGGCTTTTACGGCCATGCGTTCTCGAGGAGCTCAAGCAACGGATATTGTAATTCTTGTAGTCGCTGCAGATGACGCTGTGATGCCCCAGACTATTGAGGCCATCAATCACTCTAAGGCAGCGGGCGTATCGATTATTGTAGCGATAAACAAGATGGATAAGCCCGGAGCTAATCCCGACAAAATTAAACAGCAACTTGCTGAACACGATGTTATTGTTGAGGAATACGGTGGAAATAACCAGGTTGCTGAAGTTTCTGCCATGACGGGTGAAGGCATTCCCGATCTGCTCGAGAAGGTATTGATTGAAGCTGAGCTTATGGAACTGAAAGCGAATCCGGATCGGCGTGCCGATGGGGTTGTGCTGGAAGCTCGTGTAGATAAGGGGAAAGGTACTGTTGCCAATATTCTGGTACAGAACGGAACACTTCGAGTAGGTGATCCGTTTGTTGCAGGCCCGTGTTTTGGACGGGTTCGTGCAATGGAAAATGAGCTGGGAAATCGAGTTGAATCAGCCGGACCTTCCGAACCTGTTCAGCTTACCGGTTTTGATAACATTCCCAAAGCCGGTGATAAAATGGTAGTGTTAGAAGACGAGAAGAAAGCCAAAGAGATTGCAAGCCAGCGTCAGCAAATAAAGCGCGAGCAGGATCTTAGAAAATCTAAGCATCTTACTCTTGACGATCTATCGCGTCGTCTGGCCCTCGGCGAAGTTGATGATTTGAATATCATTATTAAAGCTGATGTGGACGGATCTATTGAAGCACTTTCTGGAGCTCTGCAGAAGCTGAGTAACGAAGAAGTTTCTGTTAATGTGATTCACACCGGAGCCGGTGCTATTACCGAATCCGATGTACTGCTTGCTTCGGCATCCGAAGCAATTATTATCGGTTTCCAAGTGCGTCCGACAGCCAACGCTCGAAATGTGGCCGACGAGGAGGAAATTGATATTCGACTGTTCAGCGTTATTTATGACGCCGTTGATGAGGTTAAAGATGCTATGGAGGGTATGCTTTCGCCTGAAATCAGCGAGAGACTATTAGGTAATGCGGAAGTCCGCGAGATTTTCAAAGTTTCGAAAGTGGGTACAATTGCCGGTTGTTATGTTACCGACGGAAAAATTAATCGTAATAACCCGGTACGCGTGGTTCGAGAAGGCGTAGTCATTTATGACGGTGAAATTGATTCGCTCAAGCGATTTAAAGAGGATGTAAAAGAAGTGCAAAGCGGTTACGAATGTGGGCTCAGTATTGTGAATTACAATGACATCAAAGTTGGTGATGTAATTGAAAATTACGAGGTGGTTGAGGAGCGCAGAAGTCTCGAAGATGTTAAAAGCGAGAGTTAATTAGCAGTCTGAAATTTTCTAAACCTCAATAGCATGAGCATTCGCACAGAACGACTTGGTGCCGTTATTAAAAAAGACCTCGGTGAAATAATACAGAAAGGATACCAGCGAAGCGGTTCTTTCATCACCGTAACAAAAGTAGATGTTACTCCCGACCTGCTGATTGCAAAGGTGTTGGTAAGCATCTATGCTCCCGGTAAGGATGAGGATGCTATTTTTGCTTATCTCGAAGAGCAGCAAGCCTCAATTCGAAAAGAACTGGCTTCAAAAATTCGTCATCAGGTGCGGCGCATTCCCGAACTTCATCTTATCAATGATAAAACTGCAGAACACGTTGAAAAGATGGAAAAATTGTTTCAGAAGATCCGTAAAGAGCGTCAACAGAGAGATAATTCAGACGAAGAGGAGTAAATGGCGAAGGCGATTCCGCTGGAAGAACTTCCCGTTTTCTCGCTAAACAATGTGCCTGGCAGTACCGTTAACTATTCTGAAGGGGCGGCTTTTCTCATCGAAAAACCCAAAGGATGGACCAGCTTTGAAGTTGTTAAGTTTCTTCGGAAATGTCTGGATCTTCGCAAGATTGGTCATGCCGGCACACTTGATCCCATGGCAACGGGTTTACTTATTTTGTGTTGTGGCAAAGGAACTCGGACGGTATCTGAATTTCAGGAGGCGGACAAAGAATATATAGCAGAGATGACTTTCGGCTCGTCAACGCCCAGCCTTGATGCCGAAACAATCCCGAATAGACGAGCTTCTTTTGATCATATCACAGAAAAAGCTATTCAAAAAGTCTTGAACAAGCATTTTTCGGGACAGATTATTCAAATTCCGCCAATGTATTCTGCCCTCAAGCACAACGGCGACCCGCTTTATAAACTGGCTCGGAAAGGAAAAAAAGTGAAACGAAAGCCGCGGCAGGTGATTATCCATGAGACACAAATATTGGAATGCAATCTTCCGCGGTTGGAATTATATATTAAGTGCAGCAAGGGAACATATATACGCACGCTGGCCGATGATTTAGCTATTGAATTAGGTTCAGCCGGACACCTTGTTGGATTGAGGAGAACTGCTATCGGTGATTACAGGGCAGAGGATGCTTTGACCATAGCGGATTTGAAATCGATTTTTTCTCCTTAGATATTGTTCAGTACAAAAGGTAAAAAAACGCACTTACTGATGGCGCAATTAGTTTTTTTAGAAAACGTAGAACGAGTTCCGAATTCCGTAGTGACGGTTGGCACATTCGACGGGGTGCATGCCGGTCACCGCGCGATTATTGATACCGTCGTGGAGAAGGCAAAAGAACGTGATGCTCAAAGTGTACTTGTAACTTTTGATCCTCATCCCAGAAATATTATTAATCCCGGTGATGCGGGTATTAAGCTGCTGACAACCTTGCAGGAACGTGCCGAAATTCTGGAAGAGTTGGGCATTGATACGATGGTTGTCATTCCCTTTGACCGTGATTTTTCACTTTTAAGCTCCGAAGAATTTGTCCGCGATATTATCCACAAAAAAGTAGGAGTCAGTGAGTTTGTAATTGGTTACGACCATCAATTTGGGCGTAACCGTGAGGGAACAATCGAAACCATTGAGCGTCTGGGAAAGGAGCTGGATTTTGATGCTTATGTAGTATCAAAACGCGAAGTAGGTAAGAAAACTGTTAGCAGCACGGCTATTCGAAAAGCAATAAGCGAAGAAGGAAACATGGAGCAGGCCGCTGAATTTTTACAGCGTCCCTACCGATTGAATGGAACGGTAGTGCACGGCGATAAGAGGGGAAAAAAGATTGGTTTTCCGACTGCTAATATAAAACCGGAACACACTAATAAGATTATTCCCCGGAACGGTGTTTACGCAGTCAAAGTCAGAATTAACGGCGCTTGGTACGATGGCATGATGAATATTGGTATTCGTCCCACTTTTGATGGAAAGGGCGAAACCCTGGAGGTTCATCTGTTTGATTTTGGTAAAGATGTATATGGTAAAGAAGTACAGGTCCGATTTTATAGTCGCATCAGAGAAGAAAAAAAGTTCGATGGGAAAGAAGAACTCATTGATCAGCTGAAGCAAGACAAAACACAGGCGGAAGAATTGCTCAACAGTTATTAAAATATTGCAACCTATACCTTAAAGGCTTATCTTTGTTCGCTATTATAGGAACATTTAAAAAGTTGTAGAAAAGCAAAAGAGTTAATAATACATGTCGATTACAAAAGAACGCAAAGAAGAACTTGTTGAGAAATATGGTGGGTCTAAAGATAATACGGGATCTACCGAGGCTCAGATTGCAATTTTCACTGAGCGAATTAATGACCTGACGGAACATATCCAGAATAACAGTCAGGACCATGCCTCACGAAGAGGTTTATTGAAGCTGGTAGGGAAACGCAGAAAATTGCTGGACTACCTGAAAAAAAATGATATTGAGAAATATCGAGAGCTTATCAGTGATTTAGGAATACGTAAGTAATCCAAGACGAAGGCACGTGGAAATAAACGTGCCTTTTTTTATAGTAATTTCTGCATGTTGATTTATGCAGATTTCCCTCCCGACTTATCCAGCTTGAAAATTTAGTTGGTAGGATTCATCTCGATAAGAGAAAAAGTGAATTTATAATTGAAATAGTATTACGATGAAAGAAGATTTTAAAAGTGTAGAATTTGCACCGGGAAAGACGTTATCTATAGAGACCGGTCGAATTGCAAAACAGGCCGACGGCGCAGTTGTTGTACGTATGGGCGACACCATGGTACTATGTACTGCGGTAAGCTCTAAAGAACCTACCGATAAACCATTTTTCCCATTAACTGTTGATTTGCGCGAAAGTTTCTCAGCCGGCGGTAAGTTTCCCGGAGGGTTTATCAAGCGAGAAGGGCGTCCGAATGATAAGGAAGTACTTTCCAGTCGATTGATTGACCGTAGTCTTCGGCCGCTTTTCCCGGATGGATATAATTTTGACACCCAGATTATTTGCTCTGTTCTTTCTTCTGACGGTGAGCACGATGGCGATGTGCTGGGCGGTGTAGGAGCTTCTGCAGCTCTTCATATTTCGGATGTTCCTTTTGCCGGACCGATTGCTGAAGTCCGCGTTGGGCGTATTGACGGTGAATTTGTGATTAATCCAACCATTAGCGAGATGAAAAACAGCGACATCGATATGATTATCGGTGGTACGGCTGAAAGCGTGATTATGATGGAAGGAGAAATGGAAGAGATTTCTGAGGAAGAAATGCTCAACGCAATTAAAGCGGCTCATGAATCCATCAAAAAGCTGTGTGAATTTCAGGAAGAACTACGCGAAGAATTTGGAAAAGAAAAGCGTGATTTTGAACCTGAACCTGTTGATGAAGATCTTAAAGCCAAAGTTCACGAACTTGCAGAAGAGCGAATTCGCGAGCATATAAATGTCGGCCTTGGAAAAGAAAAGTATGGCGAAGGCTTAAAAGAGATTAAAGATAGTGTTGTTGAAGAGCTGACTGAAACTGAGGAGTATGCTGAGGAAGGCGGTACGATTAAAGATATCCTCAGTAAGATTGAAAAAGAGGAGCTCCGTAGTATGATCCTGGAGAAAAAGCGCCGCATCGACGGGCGTTCTCCCGAAGACATTCGTGATATCTGGACGCAGGTTGGCTATCTGGCACGAACTCACGGTTCTGCTATCTTTACCCGCGGCGAAACTCAGGCACTGGTGTCTGTAACGCTCGGTACACAAAAAGATGCACAGGCTGTTGATACACTGCTGACCGAAGAAGACAAAAAGTTTTTCCTTCACTATAACTTCCCCAACTACAGTGTGGGTGAAGCCGGATTTATGCGCGGTCCCGGGCGACGTGAAATCGGTCACGGACACTTGGCCGAACGTGCTATTGAGCAATTGATGCCTACATTTGACGAATTCGGATATGTTATCCGCGTTATTTCTGATATTACTGAATCTAACGGCTCATCTTCAATGGCTTCTGTTTGCGGTGGATCTATGGCGCTGATGGATGCCGGAGTTCCCCTTAAAAAACCGGTTGCCGGTATTGCAATGGGAATGATTGTCGGAGATGATCAAGAAGTAGTACTTTCTGATATTCGCGGTGAAGAAGATTTCATGGGTGACATGGACTTCAAAACTGCCGGTACCAAAGACGGAATTACCGCTTGCCAGATGGATATGAAAGTGAGCGGTATCTCTTTCGAGAAGCTTGAGGAAGCTCTTGAGCAAGCTCGACAGGGTCGTATGCATATTTTGGATAAAATGTCAGAAACTATTTCTGAGTCCAGAGAGCAAATCTCTGAATATGCACCACAGTTTGTGAAAATGGAGATCGAAGCGGATGATATCGGATCGGTTATTGGACCGGGCGGTAAAGTCATCCAAACACTCCAAAAAGAAACGAATACTGAAATTTGGGTTGAAGAAGATGAAGAGCGTGGTAAGGGTAAAATTACCATTAGCGCTGATCAACTTTCCAATGCCGAGGAAGCGAAAAAACGTATCCAGGGTATTGTTGGTCACCTCGAAGAAGGAGCAACCTACCACGGTACAGTGAAAGCGATCAAAGATTACGGCGCTTTTGTTGAGATTGTACCGGGTAGAGATGGACTGCTTCACGTTTCCGAGATCAATCACAGCCATGTTGATAATGTGAGTGATGTGCTCTCGGTAGGAGATGAGCTGGATGTAAAACTGCTGAAAGTTGAGCACGGTGGAAAACTCCGTCTCTCACGAAAGGCGCTTATCCCAAAAGACGGTGATCAAAACTAAGATCATTTAATCTTTATAGGTTTCTGTTAAATTTGCGCCATCTCGGTTTCGGGATGGCGTTTTGTTTTAATCGTTATTAGTCGATTAGTTTGATCATTATTTGGAGCGGTCTCTAAACTGATAACAAATAGCTACTTTATTCAATGAGTACTACAGAGGATATGAAAGAAATCGATTTTGTAAATAAGACCACGTTAGAAAACGGACTTAAGGTTGTCACCGAACATGTTGATAGCGTTAAAAGTGTAGCCGTTGGCATCTGGGTTAAAACGGGCAGCCGAAACGAATCCGAAAAACAGGCCGGTGTTACTCATTTTTTGGAGCACATGTTGTTTAAGGGCACGGACAGCCGATCTTCACTGGATATTGCCATGAGCATGGAATCCGTAGGCGGTTATCTGAACGCGATGACGTCCTCGGAATACACCTGCTACTATTCGCGGTGCCTGAACACTCAGTTGGAACGTGCACTGGATGTGTTGTCTGATATGGTGCTGCATCCTTCTTTTCCGAATGCTGAGATCGAGAAAGAGAAAAAGGTAGTGATTGAGGAGATGAAGATGTACCGGGACAGTCCCGACGATTATCTGTTTGAACAATTCAGCAGTCATGTCTTCAAAGGGCATCCGCTGGGACAATCAACGCTGGGTTTTGAAGATACGGTTTCGGCTTTTCAGCGTCAGGATCTGTATGATTATATGGATGAGCGTTATCAGCCCTCGAATCTTTTGGTGGCGGTAGCCGGAAATGTAGATCATGAAGGGGCGGTAGAACTGGTAAGTGAATATTTTAACGAAGTTGAACCAAAGCGGACAGTGAATAAAGACCGACCGCTGCCCGATTATGAGGTTGATAAGATTGAGCTTACAAAACCTATTGAACAAACGCATCTTATCACGGGTCGTCGTGGACTTGATTACAATCATGATGATAAATATCGGTTACTTCTTGCCAATACCGTACTCGGTGGGGGGATGAGCTCGCGACTGCATCAGAATGTACGCGAGAAGTACGGCTATTGCTATACTATCACTTCGTTTAATCAGTCTTACCAGGATACCGGACTTTACGGTATCTATGTGGGAACCGATCAGGATTATGTGGATCATGTGCGGGAGCTGATCGTTAACGAGCTGGATAAGCTGAAACAAGAACCCATACCTGAAAAAAGACTGGCAACCGTCGAAGCTTCCGGTTCGTGTCGGCATCCTCTACATGCTGACCCTGATCGGCGTCCTCACCGGCCTGGTGCGAGCCGAACAACCGCTCCTCCTTGCCCTCGTGCCGACCACGCTCTAC
>CAZYOD010000074.1:7724-9748 GCA_964648635.1 uncultured Balneolaceae bacterium
ATCACTAGTGAGCTGGATAAGCTGAAACAGGATCCCATCCCTGGAAAAGAGCTGGCCGAGGCAAAAGCGCAGCTCAAGGGTAAATTGATGTTGACGCTTGAAAGTATGAGCAACCGGATGTCGCGTTTGGCCAAAAGCGAAATATACTTTGATCGATTTGTTACAATGGATGAGCTACAGCAAAAAATTGATGAGGTTGAAGCCGATCAGGTGCAAGATTTTGCACAGGAATTTTTTGACAATAACTATTTCTCCGAAGCGCTCTTACTACCGGAAGGATAGAAACCGTTTTTCATTTCGAGTCTGATCAGAAATGGTTAGATTCGACCTCTTTAGATTATCATTTTCAACACTAAATATTTTTAAGAAGCATGGTTTACGTCAGCAACCTGTCCGAACACGTTGATAAAGAAGTAACACTCAAGGGATGGGTATATAATTACAGAAGCAGTGGAAGTCTCTATTTTATCGAGTTGCGCGACGGATCGGGCCTTTGCCAGTGTGTAGTAGCACAAGATGCAGTGAGCGAAGAAGCCTGGGAAGCGGTCGAATCACTACGCCAGGAAAGTTCATTGGAGGTAACCGGTAATGTTGTAGAAGATGAACGCAGCGTGGGTGGACATGAGCTTCAGGTTACCGATCTAAAAGTGTACCAGGTTGCTGAAGACTATCCTATTACTCCGAAAGAGCACGGCGTGGATTTTTTGATGGAAAATCGTCACCTATGGCTGCGCAGTCAGAAACAGTGGGCGGCCATGCGCGTTCGAAATGAAATTATCTATGCAATTCACACTTTCTTTCAGGAGCGTGGTTTTGTACAGATGGATGCCCCCATTTTTACGGGCAATGCCGCGGAGGGCACGACCAATCTTTTTGAAACTGAGTATTTCGAGGATCAAGCATATCTGACTCAATCCGGACAGTTGTACGGCGAAGCGATGGCGATGGCTCACGGATTGATTTACACTTTTGGCCCGACGTTCAGAGCTGAAAAAAGTAAAACTCGTCGCCATCTTACCGAGTTCTGGATGATCGAGCCCGAAATGGCTTTTTATGATCTGAATATGAATATGGATCTGGCCGAGGATTTCGTCAAATTTATTGTAAAACGCGTGCTTGATCGACGTCCTAAAGAGCTGGAAATTCTGGAGCGTGATACTTCTAAGCTCCGCAAAACAGTTGAAGGGAACTATCCCCGTATTTCATACACTGAAGCTGTTGAGCAGCTTAGGAGCGACGAAATGGCTGATATGCTGGATCAGATGGTAGAAGATCGCAAGCAGGAGGCTGAAGATCTTAAAGTGGAACGCGAAAAGATTGAGAAAGAACGCGGACAGGCCAAGAAATGGCGCAAAGCCCAGATCGATCAGCGGGTGAAAGAGATCGGAAAGCGTTTGGATGAAATTGAAGAAGACTTGCGAAATATTCCGGACTGGCGGGAGTCAGCACTTAATTTTGAGTGGGGCGAAGATTTTGGCGGCAGCGACGAGACACTGCTGACGATGAAATACGATACTCCGATTTTAGTTCATCGTTTTCCGGCGGAGATCAAAGCATTTTATATGAAACGAGATCCCGAAGATGAGAAGCTGGCGCTGGCAGTAGATATGCTGGCTCCCGAGGGATACGGTGAGATTATCGGCGGCAGCGAGCGTGAAGATGATCTGGAGATACTTAAAAAGCGAATTAATGAGCATGATCTGCCCGAGGACGTTTTTCAATGGTACATTGATCTTCGTCAATATGGATCGGTGCCACACTCCGGCTTTGGATTGGGACTCGAGCGAACGGTAGCCTGGCTCTGTGGCTTAAATCACGTCCGCGAAACGATTCCATTCCCCCGTATGATGGGTAGGCTGACGCCTTAGGTTTTTGTTAACGGTTATTAGTTATTTGGGTTTCCCTATTAACTAGTAACAGATAACTTTGATAACAAAGCATGGCCAAAAAGACCAGCATAGAACTCTATTCCGAAATTCTGAATGAGCTTCGTTCAGAAAATCGGAAGCCCGTGTACTTTTTCT
>CAZYOD010000075.1:0-3870 GCA_964648635.1 uncultured Balneolaceae bacterium
CGACCGGCAAAAGTCTGTCGGTCACCCCTGTTTTTATAATGATCGTTTAGTCGTTCACCAAGATCATTCGTCATCCCAATATATAGCGTCGTTCTACCGGGATTGGTTGTGATGTAAACGTAATACGGCATGTTACTCTCCTGTTATTGTAGTAATAGAGTAAGATCAGTAAAATGCTGTATCCTTACATTTTTTTGCAGAACAGGGATTTCTCTATCGACATTTTCTCCAATGAATTACTAAACAACAAAAACTGACAGAATTGTCATCTCGACCGTAGGGAGAGATCTTCGTTCTCTATACGAGATAAAAAAAGTCTCATAATTAAAACATAGATTTCTCACTATCGCTTGAATGACCAAGGGGGGGGGGATAAAGCAAAAACTGAAATCACTCGAGTTATCTCGATATCGACCACTGTTAGCAGAGAGATCTTTGTTAATCATCCACAAAAAAACACTGAATTCGCATTCGCTTGCTCCATTGGGAATGACGCTTTAGAAGGGATTTAAAACGCCTAAAACAAGTTTGCCTGTTCGCTATCTTCTTTAGGGGCACGGTCAATTTTAGGATTGGGAACTGCGCCCTGACTAACTTTTAACATATCTTGCTTAAACTTTTTACCATAAATCTTCTTGGCTAAGCCCTGCAAAGCTTTTTCACCGCGGGGGGTGATGAGCAACCGGTCATGATCGTCAATACTTAAAAAACCAAACTCTTTGAGGTCATTCACAATCATATAAGCCAGCTTACTCACAGCTCCGGAATTTTGCTCTACATAATCACGGCGGGGAGCTTCATTATCCGAATAAACTAAGCCCAGAACATTCAGCTCCACATCGGTCAGCGGGTAGCCTTCGCAGCCCTTGGTAAGCGTATCATCCCAAGCTTTCTGGCTATAGTAACGACCAAACCACCACTTTCCTTCCTTGATCAGTTTGTTCGTCACCGTACAGGCAAAATATTCGCCCGGCTTGGTCTTCTTTGGGATACCCCGATCGCGATACATTGACACCAACGTAGCTAGATCCAGCTCATGCAAATTCGGGGGATAGCGAAAATAATTGTCTGACTTTTTTTCCATGACGCTCCAAGTTAGAAAACTGGAACCATATTGTCATGTTTAATTTTTAAACGGCAAACTTGAAGGACAGATGACAGACACCACGTTTGCCAACTCACATCTGCCGTCTGCTTACTTCCCTTTCTCCGTAATCAGCTGCACAGCAATATCCATATCCACATCTTCCGGATCAAAATCATCGGGAAGGCTGATATTTGTCTTACCATATTTGATATAAGGTCCGTAGCGGCCGGTCATCACACGTACTTTTTTGCCGTTTTCAGGATGGCCGCCTAACTCTTTAATGACATTACTTTTCCGTGACTTTTTATTCTTTTTCTGCTCCAAGAGCTCAACAGCTCGATCCAATTCAATTTCCAGCACGTGGTCCTTTTTTCGAAGCGAGGCAAACGTACCGTCGTGCACTACAAACGGGCCGTATCGACCTACACCTGCCTTAATCACTTTACCTGTCTCGGGATGATCCCCCAAAGGACGCGGCAATTCAAGCAAGCGAAGCGCCAGTTCCAGATCCACATCTTCGGGCTTCATTCCCTTCAGCAGAGAAGCACGGTCCGGCTTTTTGTTATCTTCTGTTCGTTCGCCCACTTGCACATAAGGTCCGTATCGACCGTTTAAAATATAAATAGGTTCACCGCTTTCGGGATGATCTCCAATTGACTTTGGACCTTCTTCTTCTGCCTTAATAAGCTCTTCCAGTTTCTCCACTGTGATATCGCTGGGCTTCCAACTTTCAGGGATCGATGTTGTCAACTCTTCGCCGCTGTGTTCTTTTTTGATGTATGGCCCGTATCGGCCTACAAAGACTTTTATTCCGTTTAAGCCCGGCAACGGTAAATTGAGGTGGCGGGCCTCCTGCGGATCAATTTTATCTTCCTGCTCATCTACTTTAGCTTTCAACCCTTTTTCGCCATCATAATAAGAGCTTAGATATTTTTTCGTATCCAGCTTGCCGCGTGCAATTTCATCGAGCTTGGCTTCCATCTCAGAAGTAAAATCGCTGTCAACCAGGTCATCCAGATTCTTTTCGAGCAGTTCGGTAACAGCAAATGCTGTAAAGGTCGGGATCAGCGTCTTTCCTTCTGCTTCTACATAACCGCGATCTTGCACGGTACTGATAATGTTTGCGTACGTACTTGGCCGACCTACGCCGCGCTTTTCCAGTTCTTTTACCAATGTTGCCTCTGTATATCGCGACGGCGGTTGGGTTTCGTGGGATATAGGCTCGATGCCTTCTTCAACTACTACTTCACCTTCACTCATCTCCGGCAAAAACTTCTCCTGATTTTCGAGCGCAGCATCGGGATCGTCACTGCCTTCTACATAGGCGCGGAAGAATCCGGGGAATACAATCGTTTTGCCGCTGGCTCTGAATTCGGCTTTCTTTCCGTCGGCATCCGCTTCGATAGTAACGTTGGTAAATTCCAGCTCAGCTTGTGCCATTTGTGTGGCGATTGTTCGCTTCCAAATCAGATCATACAGCTTAAACTGATCGCCGCGTAAACCGGCCTCTTCAGGCTTCTTGAAATAACTGCCTGCCGGACGAATGGCCTCGTGCGCTTCCTGTGATCCGGAGCCGCCCGAATAGTTTCGCACACGTTCAAAAAGGTAATCTTCGCCGTATTCATCCTTAACGGCATTGCGCGCTGCATTAATTGCCTGTCCCGAGAGACGAGCCGAATCAGTACGCATGTAGGTAATGTATCCGTTTTCGTACAGCTTTTGAGCCACACCCATCGTCCGTTTCGCCGAAAAGTTCAGCTTTCGGTTGGCCTCCTGCTGCAGAGTAGATGTAATAAAGGCTGCCGACGGATTTCGCTTCTTTCGATTTTTCTTGACTTCAGATACTTTCCATTCGGCCTCTTCGAGATCATCACGCAATGCTGCTGCGGACTCATCATCCAACAGAACTACTTTTTTGGGCTTCTTTAACTTGCCGGTATTTTCATCAAAATCTTTCCCGGAAGCCAAGCGCTTGCCCTCAAGATGCGTTAGATCGGCTTCAAAAATATTGCTGTCTTCCTGTTTATGGAGCTGCGCTTTTAAATCCCAGTAGCGAGCTGATTTGAATTTCATGCGCTCACGCTCGCGATCTACAAGAAATCGAACCGCAACTGATTGCACGCGTCCCGCCGAGAGACCGGGCGCAATTTTTTTCCAGAGCAGCGGTGAGATCGTGTATCCCGCCAGCCGGTCGATAATTCGTCGTGCTTCCTGCGCATTCACCAAATTCATATCAATATCCCGGAAGTGGTTAAGCGCCTCCTTAATAGCCTCTTCTGTAATCTCGCGGAAAACCATCCGCTTAACCGGCACATCCGGTTTTAGGATTTCAGTCAGGTGCCACGAAATAGCTTCACCCTCGCGGTCTTCATCCGTAGCCAAAATAAGCTCATCAGAATTTTTCAACTCCTTCTTTAACCGCTTTACCACCTTCTTTTTGCTGGATGGAATCACATAAAGAGGTTCAAATTCCTTATCGGTATTCACGCCCAGGTTGGCCCAATCTTCTCCTTTAAACTTTTTAGGCACTTCTTTGGCATTGGCGGGGAGATCCCGGATGTGTCCCATAGACGAATCGATCACATAATCCTTGGGCAGGTATTTCTTGAGCGTCTTAATTTTTGTGGGTGACTCTACAATTACAAGAGACTTCATATATTGGTTTTCTACAAATTCTTGATCACATCCTTTAACTCGGCGGCGTGATCTTTAGTATTAACTTTTTCAACAATCGCTTTCACTGTTCCATCAGTATCAATTACATAAGCGGAACGCGACGGCGC
>CAZYOD010000075.1:3970-9748 GCA_964648635.1 uncultured Balneolaceae bacterium
AAATTTCGATCCTTTATAATAAAGTGATCGCTCTGATACTGCAATAAATCTTTTTTTGATCAGCGAAAGTACGGGTTTTAATTAAAGATTAGATGAAGGCGTTAGGCGTGAAATGTGAGACGGCAGACCAACCCCTAGTTAGTAACGATTGAGAAGTTAAATGTGTAATACGTGACAGGTAATGAGTAAATCCGTGAATCTTATTTGTTACTCATTACGCAATACGCACTATGTAATATCTCACGTCTGCCGTCTCACGTTTCCCGTTTCACATATAACAAATACTTTGCCACGGCTGCCAGCATTATCGAATGGTGAATCGTACCGTCATCGACAAGCGATAAAAACTCTTCAATGGGCATTTCATGCACCTTAATTCGCTCATGCAAATCGCCCGTTGATTCTTTCATTCCTTCAAACGTACAATCTTCTGCCAGGTAAATATGGCTGTAGTTCGTCATAATAGCGGGATTGGCACTCACTTTTCCCAAGCTACTCCAGGAATCAGAATAATAACCGGTTTCTTCAGCCAGCTCTCTCTTGACGGCCTCCAGCGGTTCTTCGGATGGATCTACAATTCCACCCGGAATCTCCAGCGTCGGCTGTTGAATGCCATACCGATACTGTTCTACTAAAATAATGGTATTTTCTGATGTTATCGGCAGCACATTTGCCCATTCCGGCACCTTAAGCACATAGAAATCTCCCGAAAGTTGCTCGTCGGCGGACTCAAGCTTCATAGACCGCTTGAAAAGATTAAATATTGGTGTCTGATATTCCTTATTTTCACTCACTATCGACCATGGATCGATAGAAAAGCTGAATGATTTTTCACTCATAATTTTTTGCGATATGGCTGAACGGTTCGAATTTCAATCTGAAGATATTACCTCCGAGGCAGAAATCAATGAACATGTCACAGAAGCCTGTGATGCGATGGAATCCATTTATGAAAATGGAGAGTACCCCAAAGTATTGGTAAAGCGATCGTGGTCCAAGCATAATCCCATCATCACCGGAGAAATGGCCAAACCGAAAGCATATCGCTGGTATCTGCTTAGGGAACTGAAAAAACTGGCTGAGAAGGGAGCGGTTATAAAAGTGATCCCATCGCGCGAACAACTGACCATGAATGATCCGCGGCTACTTGATAATACCGATGAGGATAATTGGGATATCACCCAGAAAAAACTCTTTTTGTTCAGCCCCGAACGTATTGAAATTTCTTTGAACCGTCTGGAGCATTACACCGGTACCCAACCCGAAGACTTTCAACGGTATATCCTGTTCACCAACTACGATATGCACGTAGAAGTGTTCCTGGACAAATTTCCCGATGCCATTGTTCCGGACCGTCCGGGCGTACAAATGCCGGCCTACCATCACAAACTTGATAGCAACAAAGGAGTTACACTAATCAATATCGGCGTGGGACCATCGAATGCCAAAACGATTACCGATCACGTGGCAGTACTTCGTCCCGATGCCATGATTATGGTCGGCCACTGTGGGGGGCTTCGTAATCACCAAGAAATCGGAGATTTCGTACTTGCCACCGGCTTTATGCGTGATGACGGGGTACTAGATGACATTCTACCACTTAATATTCCTATCACTCCGAACTACCTGTTGAATGTGTACCTAAAAGAGGTGCTTGATAAGTACAATCGCAATCACCGCATGGGAACCATCTTTACCACGGCCAACCGAAACTGGGAGTTTATCAAAACCCGCACCGTAGAACAAATTCACATGAGCCGCAGTATTGCCGTGGATATGGAATCGGCTACTGTGGCAACAAACGGATATCGGTATCGCATCCCCAACGCAACGATGTTGTGTGTAAGTGATAAACCACTGCACGGTAAGCCGAAACTCAGCGAGGATGCACAGCTATTTTATGAGGATTCCAAACAGCTGCACATCGAAATGGCGATTGAAGTACTTGAAATGTGTAAGCGAACTTATCCCGAGGGTCTGCCGAACGCCAGCATCCGTGCCCTCAACGAACCGTTGATGGGTGGCCCGGACGAGGACTAGGAGCAGCCCGCAAGCGTGAGATGTGAAACGACAAATACTCGTCTGCCGTTTCGAATTTTCCATCTGCTAGCTGCGAATTAAATACTGAAACTTCACAAAAAACTGACGGTTGGTTTCTTTAAAGCCATTATAGCCATTGGGTCCCGACTGGTCGAAGTGATTCATATAATCGGTCATCCCGATATAGAATTTTGTAAAAGGATTGGCTTTGTAGTAAACCAGCGGGTAAATCTGAAGCTGATCATCAAAAGAATTGTATTGCGCTATCAAGCGGGCAAAAAGCTTTTTTGAAAAGTTGTAATTTCCCGTCATCCGGTAAATATCGCCACTATAATAATTTGCTGTGCCGTCAGTCGATGAAAGGGTTGAGTAGTTATAACTCAGCGACATTTCTAGCCGCGAAGTCGGCTTGATGGTTGCATTCGCGGAAACATTATAGCCTTTGCCCAGCGTAGGATTTGTCCTTCGATTTACATACTTCCCAAAATCTATATGTCCTCTTAGCGACAACTCATTAATAGGATTGGTCCTCACATTTATCATAAAACGGTTCATGCCTGTAAAAAGCTCTCCGCGAAACCGCTCGGCGTTTACGGGTAAGAAGCTGAGCGATATATTAGTTTGTCCCCCCAAGTTATTGCTGAGCCGTGTAAAGATATAACGCTCTTGAAACTGTCCTGAATAATCATATTGCCAGGTCCCGTCAATGCTGAACGTTCCTCGCGAAACCCATTCTCCTCCGGGATAATAGGAAATGCTTTGCCTAGCTTTGAACGACCGCTGGTCGGTCTGGTTAATAAAGCCGTTTTGGGTGTGTAAAGTTGGCGAATAGGAAGAATAGCCAACCGAAAAGTTATAATGCTTCGCCTGACGAGAGAACTGGGCACTCAACAGCGAACCGCCAAACTGTTCTCCATTAAAAGCCGCATCATAAGATCCGCGGCCAAAAGTTCGAGGATCATCGAAAATGGAAACATCGTTTATCTCTTTAGTATTTGAGTAAGCTGCCTGTCCGCTAAAGTAGTAGTTATCAGCCAGTAAAAAATTCCAGTCGATACTGCCTACATAGTTATGTCCCTGCTGCTGATTCCGCGTAGTTAATAATCCCCCAATGTACGATTCCGAACCGATATTATACTTGGTCCGCAACACATTATTGTAGGCATCTATATCCGATCGAACCAGCGAACTGCCATACTTTCCCGGGATGATGAACGGAGCTTCTCGGTCGTAAGCTGTCAAATATGCAATGCTGTAATCACTGGACTTATGGATAACTTTTCCCGCTGCTAAAGGACGATTTATCATACGCGAATAAAACAAATTTTCACTCGTGCTAAAAAGATCACTTCCTTTCATGAAAAAGGGACGCTTTTCCGAGTAGTATAGTGCAAACGTTTCGTTGGCTCCGATTTGAGCGGCGTCGGTTTCTACCTGACTAAAATCAGGGTTAAAAACAGCATTTAGAGACGTCGTCGATGTTGGATCAAACGAAATACTGCCCCCAAGCCGTCCCTTTAACGGGCCGTGATCTAATCCCGAACTTGGATTATCCGGCGTATTAATTTCACTGTTCTGGTAACTCATTCCATACGGCAATAACTCTACGGTTTTGTTGCTTTCAATTCCGCGCATATCAACAAGCTGTCCATTTTGACATAGCAGGCACGAATTATTTAAGTCAATTTTACTCCATGCGAATTGATAACGATTGCTCCGCGGATAATTTCGCACAAATTGAATGGACCAATTCTGTATATCACGTTCCGGAAAATTGAGGCTTTTAAAAGGAATTTTCATTACAGCTTGATATCCGGAATCGGTTATTTTCCCGTCCGAATACCAAAGCATATCAAAATTCATGTCTTCACTGTTTCCGGTACGCATGCCGTCCATCTGGACCCCCAGAGGATTTAAGAAAAGCTGGTACGCCTGCTGATTGTTGTTAAACGGATCCAGAAAAACACCTACAAAATCATCTTGAAACCCATTATCACGATCGGAAACATTGGCACGTATATCTTTTGGGGAAGGATCTTCGCTAATAAATGCGATATACAAATTCTGCTTACTGTAAAGCACTTTTACTTCGGTATCTACATGAGCCAAAGCATTGTCATTCGGCTGCACCTGGTGTCTGATAAACACTGAATTTGCATCTTGCCAAGCCGGATGCTCTAATGCTGCGGAAACTTCAAAATCTTCCTCTACTTGATAGGGTTCAAGTTGGTCAGCAGTATCCTGAGCTTCCAAAACCGAGAAAGGCATTATTACGAATAGTACTAAGGAGATTATGGGAATAGAGAACTTCAATTGCTGCATAAAAAAGCTTGCTTCGATATTCTGTTTGTTATGATTGTGATATTTACTCTTACGAAGAATTGAGAAATTGTTTCGCTAAAAAATCTTTAAGAAAAAATAAGAATAGACAGCCCGCCTGCTTTAAAAACTTGTTAAAAAAATGGTGTGCTCCTTATTCACTTTTCATGTTTTTTGTAAGGATTCTCCCGCAGATCAGTCTTACTTGTAAAAAGTAACTTTAAGAGAGGTTATTATGTCTGATCAAGAACAATTTGAAGCCGCTAATTTTTTGAAACGCACTGTCAAAGAGATGAATCCCGATGAGCAGCCGCGAGAAAAGCTGATGAATTACGGCAGCGAAAGTTTATCGGATGCCGAATTGTTGGCTATTCTGTTACGCACCGGCAGCAAAAAGATGAACGTTATTCAAATGTCCAAAGCCCTGCTCGATCATTTTGACGGACTGCGATATTTGGCTCGTAAAGATTGGCAAGATCTGAAAGTCATTCCCGGGATGGGTAAGGTGAAGTCTCTGACGCTGGAGGCTGTTTTTGAATTATCGCGCCGTATCCAGATGGCCAGTTTGGGCGAACAAGTGCAAATTACTTCTCCGGATGATGCCGTAGCTTATTTTGGTCCCAAATTACGTGATCTCACTAAGGAAGTGTTTCTGGTTGCTTTCCTGAACAATGCCAAAGTGGTGGTTGGGTATAAGAAAGTGAGTTCAGGCGGTTCCACGGCTACGATTGTAGATCCTGCGGAGGTAATGCGCCAAGCCGTGATGAACGAGGCAAACAGCATTTTGCTGCTGCATAACCATCCTAGTGGAAACAACAAGGAATCAAAGGCAGACATCCAACTAACCAACCGAATCGCTAAATCAGGGAAACTGCTGGGTATTCCGGTAGACGATCACATCATCATCGCCGGCGATGGCTACACGAGCTTTCGCGCCAAAGGGCTTATTAAATAGAGAATGAAAAATTAGGAATTAAGAATTATGAAGAGCGAAAATGTTATTCAGGAAAAAAGTTACAACTTTGCTTTACGTATAATTCAGCTCAATCGATTAATAATAGAACAAAAAAGAGAATACACACTTGCTAAACAGATATTAAGAAGTGGGACCTCAATAGGTGCAAATGTTGAGGAAGCAATTGGTGCACAATCGAGAAAAGATTTTAAATTTAAACTAACTATTTCATATAAAGAGGCTCGAGAAACCCACTATTGGCTACGACTATTACGGGATACTAAAATAATCGAAACTAAACTCTCAGAATCGTTACTCGAGGATTGTAACGAGCTACTAAAAATTATCGGTTCGATTATAAAAACATTGAAAAATCCTTATTCCTAATTCTTAATTCCTAATTCAACTGCTTATATTTACGGCTATTTAAAATTCGGCAATTAATTATTTCATGAAGGATTACC
>CAZYOD010000076.1:0-9744 GCA_964648635.1 uncultured Balneolaceae bacterium
GCCTCCACCCCAGTAGTCCGGGCTATCGCCTGATTTTAAATAACATCCTCTTCCCCGCTGCCAAAAAGAAAAAACGTAAAACGTAAAGTCAGTTTTACAGTTAACAGTTGGCAGTTTTCAGTGACGGTAAATCAAGTGTTAGTTTCCTTTGGATTGATGCGAGTGGTTTTAAGAATTGAATAGCTAATTTTTGCCAATTCATCGGCCGATTTCCTATTCATAGTAAGACCAATCCAGTTCCCCTTCCTTACAATATTTCCGTATGTTGAAGTGAATTATTGTTAACTGTAAACTGATCACAGAAATAGGAAATGGAAGCCACCAAACAGTTTGATGACCTAGTCGAGATCGTAAAAATTCTTCGGAAAGAGTGCCCCTGGGATCGTAAGCAGACCCATGAGAGTATCAAAGATAATTTGATTGAGGAGGCTTATGAGGCCGTGGAAGCGATCGATACCGGAGATTTCGAAGAGTTTAAAAAAGAGCTGGGCGATGTTTTGCTACACGTAGTTTTCCACAGCAATATGGCTGATGAAAAGGATTCGTTTTCGATTGATGACGTAATCTATGCTATCCAGAAGAAATTAATCCGGCGCCATCCACATGTTTTTGGAGATGCTGTTGCCGAGGATGAAGATCAGGTGGCCGAAAACTGGGAAAACATTAAACTGAAAGAAGGAAAAGACTCGATTTTAGAAGGCATTCCCAAGCAGCTGCCGGCTCTTATTCGTGCCCAACGAATGCAGGAGAAGGCTGCAAACGTTGGATTTGACTGGCCGGAATCAAGACAGGTGTGGGAAAAACTGGAGGAGGAACTGCAGGAATTTAAAGAGGTGATAAAAGAAGGAGATCAACAAAAGAGCCGTGAGGAATTTGGGGATCTGCTGTTTTCGCTGGTAAATGTAGGTCGGTTTTTTGATCTGAATGCCGAAGACAGCCTGCGGTCAACAAATCGAAAATTTATTCGACGATTTCAATACATCGAAGAGCAATTGAGGCAACAAGAGAAAAACATTGCTGACGTATCCCTCGAAGAAATGGACAAACACTGGAATGAGGCAAAGTCTGTTGGTTAGACGATACCGAGCTATCAGATGTTAAATTTTTGCAAATAGGTAAACGCTGTTAACTAATTTATCGTTAATGACTTAGTAAATCAGGTAAATGGGTGTAAGCGTTCAACTTATCCATGATTTTTTGATCATAAAACATTATATTTGACCCGCAATAAATAGTTATATCCAATCTAAAATTCGGAGTATAGAATGGCTGAGAGCTTAAACAAAGAAATAGATTTAAGTCAGTACCCGCACATCAACAAAGGCTTGGAAGGGATCGTCGCTTTTTCGACAACAAAAAGTTTTATTGACGGACAGAAAGGCGAATTGATTTATGCGGGATATGACATTGATACGTTGGCTGAGAACGCTACTTTTGAAGAAGTTTGTTTTCTGCTTTGGAACGATCGGCTGCCCAATCAGGAAGAACTCGATGAGCTTAACAAGAAACTGCAGAATAATCGAGAGCTGCCCGAAACTGTTTTAAATTATATCTCCAACACTTCTAAAAACGCTGAGCCGATGTCGGTCCTGCGCACAGCTGTTTCTATGCTGTCGGATTTTCATGAGGTGGAAGCAGAAAGCAGTAAGAAATTTCATATCAACAAGGCGATCAATATTACGGCTAAGTTTCCGACTATTATTGCTGCTTATGATCGCAGCCGCAACGGTAAAAACATTGTCACACCGCTTAAAGAAAAAAGCACGGCTTACAACTTCTTGTATATGCTGAATGATGAAGAACCGGGCGAACAAGCGGCCAAGACTATGAATCTTTGTCTTATTTTACATGCCGAACACGGAATGAACGCTTCCACATTTACAAATCGTGCTATCTGTTCTACCGAATCAGATATGTACTCTTCGGTGACCGGCGCTATCGGTGCGCTTAAGGGGCCTCTTCACGGCGGCGCCAACCAGCAGGTTATGAACATGCTGCTCAAAATTGATGAACAAGATGCAGATCCCGTAGAATATGTTAAGGGACGCCTGGAGCGCAAAGAAAAAGTGATGGGCTTCGGTCACCGCGTCTACAAAACGATGGATCCCCGGGCACGTATTCTCCGCAGTATGTCACAAAAGCTTTCCAAAGAAACAGGTCACGAAACGCTTTATGAGTGGTCAGAAGCAATTCTGAAAACCATGAAAGATGAGAAAAACATCGATCCGAATGTGGACTTTTTCTCCGCCACGGTTTACTACTCAATGGGGATCAAACCCGACCTCTTCACTTGCATCTTTGCAATGAGCCGTGTTTCCGGCTGGACCGGACACTACATCGAACAGGCAGAAAATAACCGCCTCGTTCGCCCACGCGCGCTGTTTACCGGCGAAAAGAACAAAGAGTGGGTCCCTGTAGAAGAGCGATAATTTCCGTTCTTATTGTATACATTATTTGAGCCCCGATTTTTATCGGGGCTTTTTTATTTTGGGGATTATTCCCTATGTAACACTATCTCAATAAGAAAAACTGTATTTTGGATTTACGAGCCCGACAACAGACAGAACTTTTCAAGCTCATTCGATCAGCCGAAAACACCCAATTCGGTCAGCAATATCATTTTGCTGATCTTGATAGCTACAAAAGTTTTCAACAAGAGGTGCCTGTTTCTTTTTATTCTGATATTTCTGATCAGATTGAACCCTTAAAACGGGGTGCAGAAAATGTTTTCTGGCCGGGCGGGGTATCGGATTTTGCAGTATCCGCCGGCACTTCGGGAGCGGGCAAACATCTGCCTTTAACCCCCGATCGGATTAAAGCTGATCAGTTGTTTATGCGAAAAATCGTGCGGAGCTACATTCGGCAGCAACCCAATATTTTTCGGCTGTGGGGAAAACATATCAGCCTGCCGGGAACGCTCGAGCAGCAATCAAATTATAACATAGGAGAAATAAGTGCCTTTACAGCACGGCAAGTCCCGTGGTGGCTCTCTCCTTTTCAGCTGATTAACGCACAGAAATTAATACAACTGCCCTTCAGCCAAAAAATCAACAGAGTATTAGAAAAATCAGTCAGCAACGATATCAGAGTGATCTCTTCTACTCCGAGCTGGCTTCTAACCCTTTTTCAGCGTCTTTTAGACAAAACACAGGCTGACTCAATTTCTCAAATCTGGCCAAATCTGCAGCTGTTAGTTTGCGGAGGCGTTAAGCTGGCAAATTATCGCCCGCACCTAAATCGCTTGTTACAAAAGGATGTAGATTTTATTGAAACTTACGGAGCTTCGGAAGGTTATTTTTCTTTTACTGATAATCTGCAAAAGGAAGATATGAAGCTCGTTATAAACAATGGCATATTTTACGAATTCATACCTAATCCCCTGCCGGAGAAGGATTCTTTGAGTATTCAAGAAGCCATACCGATCTGGGAAGTTGAAACGGGAGTTCCATACGCTATGATTGTCAGCACGAATGCGGGACTCTGGCGCTACGCTCTTAATGATATTGTGGAGTTTACCGAGGCTAATCCGCCGAGAATAGAAGTTATGGGACGGGTCAGCGAAATGCTGGACGACTATGGCGAAGCCCTGTATGCCTATGAAGCCGAACAGGCTTTGCAGGAAGCCTCCCGCGATCTTGATTTGGATGTTGGTGCCTTTACCATAGGTTCCTCATTGGGAAATGAGCGATCTTCTCCCCAACACTTTTGGTTTGTACAAACATACGCTCCCATCCATACGGACACACTAACCCGACTGTCACAAAAGCTGGATAAATTTCTTCAGGAAAAAAATCGTCACTATGCTATTCGCAGGGAGAGCAATGCTCTGGGGATGCCGGAAGTAAATTCAATCACCCAACAGCAGATAAACCGGTGGCTGGAAGAACGAGATAAACAGAAGGCGCAGGGAAAACTACCGGCTGTTCTCAAAAATGAGAGCGATATCCAATTTTTTAAATGACTTTAGTTGATCTGGTTCCGCAGCGGAGCGACGGAACCAGATATAAGATTATAAACAATATATAAGTTGGAACCGGACTTTCTCATCCTTCTACCTTCTCACCCTTCCCCCTTTTCTCATCCCTTCCCCCTTTTCTCATCCCTTCCCCCTTTGCTCATCCTTTCCCCCTTTGCTCATTCCTATCCCCGATTATCATCCACCTGCTGCTGCGGACCATTCCAATCCCATTCTCATTCCGTCGCTCTGCTGCGGAATGAGAGAAGGAAAAGCTTAGTCTTAGATAAAATACCCCCATCCGAAAAACACCAAGTAAGCCAGAACCAGTATTGCGCCCGCCCAGCGGGGAATCGATTTCCGGATCATCAAAAAAGTAACAAATAGAACTACTCCTAAACACAGTGGCAGATAAAAATTAAACACTTCGCTACTTATCACCAGCGGACGAACCAACGCTATTATCCCGGCATTGAAGAGAAAAAAGGCTATTACAGATCCAATTACATTGCCGACGGTAATTTCGGGACGTCCTTTCATGGCAGCGGGTAACTCTCGGGCTAGCTCTTCTATACTCACCATCAGCGCCAGAATGGTAATACCGAACACCGTATCCGAAAGTCCGAGCCCTGCGATAATTTCGCCCGAGGAGGAGACTACTAACTCACTTCCGATGATTATAGCTACAAGTGATCCAGCCAGCAAAGCTACCGACTGCCATCGACTAAAATCCTTTCCCTCTTCTAAAGCTTCCGCTGCTTCGCCGGTTGCCCGAATATCCAGTCCATGGTTTGCTAAGTAAATTAAATACCAAATCGCCAGTCCGTATCCTGCTAACAAAATGATCCCATCAATACGGGACAATAATCCGTCAAAACTGAGCGCACCGAACAACACAATAGCCGCAACCTGGATCAGTGGTATCTGCATAGGCACCTGTTTAAATTTCATGGGCGAAATGACAGCCGTGATCCCGAGTGCCAATGCAATTGCAACCATAGCTGATCCGATGATCGTCCCAACCGCAATTCCGGTTACCCCGTCATAAGAAGCCACCGCTCCCAGACCCAAATTTTCGGGGTCAAAACCGATGACTATTACACTGATCAGAAAGGAGGAAATTCCAAAACCGAGCGATGTTCCTACGGTAGATTCAACCAGTTTTTCAGAAAAAAAGAGGATTATCATTAGCCCGATGAGAAATAGAACTACCGCTGTAAGCATAATATTTGTCTAATTTTGTGAAAAACCATGGATTCCCTACAGTTATATTTATTAATCAGCATTATATTAATACGTTGGTTTGTAAATGTTAAATCATAACTATTCTGTCATGAAAAAGTCACTTTTTATTCTATTCTTCTGTGGATCGCTGCTGTTTACGGGCCGTTCTGTTTTGGCTCAAGATTCCCAAATTGGTATTGGAGCTATTATTAATAGTCCTACCGGAGTTAGTGCCAAAGTTTGGGTTACCCAAAATCTAGCTGTTGACGGTGCACTGTCGTTTTCTATCGCCGAAAATGTTTCCCGGTTCTATTTCCATTCCGATGTGCTGCAACACGGCGACAGGTTTGGTGGCGGGATGCTGCAATCCTATTACGGCTTGGGAATCCGGCTGCTGTGGAGTGATCTAACCGATGATCTTGACGCCGGAATCCGAGGGCCGATAGGTATTACTTACGACTTTGAAAACACAAATCTCGAAAGCTTTTTCGAAATCGTACCTACCCTCGATTTTACTCCCGATGCCGAGTTTTTCTGGGGTGGTGCCGTGGGCATGCGGTTCTATCTGAATTAAAAATTATCAACAGAAAAGGGTTCAAATTAAAGAATTTGAACCCTTTTTTATTTAGAGCAAAAAGCTCATCCTGAAATTATAAGAAAGCAAACAAAACGCTTATTTTTCTCTCATACAAAATTTAAGCCTAGACCATTTCATGAACAGACGCCTGAGAAAAAAAGCCGAGAAATTACAGTTAGATAAAATTCAGCGCCATATTTTTTTATGTGCCGATCAGACAAAACCCAAGTGCTGCAAAAAAGAAATTGGACTTAAAGCCTGGGCATTTCTCAAAAAACGATTAAAAGAACTAGGGTTGGATGGAGCCGGCGGTATCTATCGAACAAAAGCCAATTGTCTGCGCATCTGTAAAAAAGGTCCTGTAGCTGTAGTTTATCCCGAAGGGATCTGGTATCACTCTTGCAAACCAAAAGTATTGGAACGTATTATACAGGAACATCTAATCGGAGGAGAACCGGTGAAGAAGTATATGTTTGCCGAACAGCCTTTGCACGACGGAAAAGACATTCGGGACGAGCAATAAGTACTGTCATCAACAAATAAACAATTGTAATGGAGCGCTATCAAAAAATTTTGTTGGCTGTAGTTGCAGGCTTCCTAATTATCGCCGGAGCTATTCAGCTTTATTTAAGTTTCTTTTTGGATGATCAGCTAAAAGAAACAGCTATAAGTCGCTTTCATTCTGCCACAAACGATGCTTATTATTTAGATATTGAAAATCTCGACCTGTGGATCTGGGGACGTCAGCTTAAAGCATCGGGATTAACGGTATCTCAAAAAGAAACCGAAATCTCTGATCTTAAGGTAACACTTGATGAACTGAACATTTCGGGGATCGGTTTTCTGAAGCTGCTTTTAAATCAAGAGCTGGACTTAAAGCAGATTGAGCTTATCAATCCGGATATCGCAATTACGGCAGCAGCTAAGGATACTTCAAACAACAAAGTAAACCTTCAAGACTTTTCGGCTCAACTTTCCAAAGGTGTATTAAACGATTTGAAAAGCCTTTCCGTGCCGCACCTTTGGGTTAGCGGTCTAACTTTAACTTACGACCGGGCGGATGCTTCCGTTACTCCTCTTTTGTCCCTTCAAAACAGCTCCATTCAGCTTCACAATTTTACTGTTGATTCTGCATCATTGAAAAAAGAGCAAATATTTCCACTGGAGAATATAACAACCACCTTTCGGGATATTCGCTATAAAACGCCCGATGAACTGTATGAGCTAAATATTGATCAGCTTTATCTTTCTTCGCGGGATGAGCAGCTCAGCATTCAATCGGTCCGGTTAGATCCCACTCTGGAAAAACGGGAGTTTTCTCTTAAAAAAGGACACGAGATTGATCGTATCACGACGATGATAAAGCAGATAACGGGTGAAAAAATAAACTTTGAAAGATTGAATCGCGCCGAAGGGCTGGCAATCAATAAGATTCAAATTGATACGCCCGACCTGGATATTTACAGGGATAAACGAGCCCCCGATCCTCCACCTAATTATCCTCCGTTGCCGCAAGAAATTATTCGGAGTATTCCATTCCCACTATCCATTGACACTCTGGTAATTTCTAATGGAAATATTCGATATTCCGAACGGCTTGAAGAAGCGGAAGAAGAAGGCTTTATTGAGTTCGCCAATCTGGCCTCCACCTTTACAAAAGTCACCAATATTAAAGAAATTTGGTCAGAAGCATCCCCCACCCTTACAGCCGAAACAGATGTAATGGGTAAAACCAAACTTTACGCCACCTTCACTTTTCCGATGCATTCTAATGAGCAGCAAATTAAAGGCAACTTGGAGATGATGGATATGCAGCCGCTCAATCATGCATTAGAACCGCTGGCTTTTGTGCGGGTAGATGACGGGGTAATCAACGGGATGGATTTTAAAATGAGGCTGGGTAAAGATCACGCAGACGGACAGGTTCTTCTGCGATATAAGGATCTCAAAATATCGCTCCTTAACGAAGATTTAAATAAAGAAACATTTGGCAAACAGGTGGCTTCATTGTTCGCAAATACTTTTAAGGTAAAGACAGATAACAACGGTGAAGATATTCGAACCGGAAAGGTCAATTTTGAACGCGACGAGCAAAAGTCCGTTTTTAACTATTGGTGGAAATCCTTACTCTCGGGACTAAAATCAAGTATTGGACTATAAATTTTGATTTATGACTAAACAAAAATTCAAAGCTGTTCCTACTTTTAAGCAAGTACAGAAAGCGTATTTGAGAATACGCGATAAAGTACACCGTACACCGGTTTTAAGCAGCCACAAAGTAAATGAACGCGCCGGTGGAACGCTGTTTTTTAAGTGCGAAAACTTCCAAAAAGTAGGCGCTTTTAAATTTCGCGGAGCAACAAATGCAGTAGGACAACTGTCGGACCAAGAAGCGCAAAAAGGCGTAGCCACCCACTCGTCCGGCAACCACGCCCAAGCCGTTGCACTGGCCGCCAAACAGCGTGATATTCCCGCTTTTATTGTAATGCCGGAAAATGCCCCCAAAGTAAAAGTTAACGCGGTTCGGGATTATGGAGCTGAAGTTACATTCTGTGAATCAACACAGAAAGCACGGGAATCCACCCTGAAAAAAGTGGTTAGTGAAACCGGAGCTACGTTTATTCACCCCTATGACAATCCACATATTGTTATGGGTCAGGGCAGCGCCGCAATTGAGCTGTTAGAGGAAAAGCCCGATTTAGATATTTTACTTGCTCCCATCGGGGGCGGCGGACTAATGAGCGGTACTTCTATTGCTGTTTCCGGCTTGTCGCCGAAAACAAAGATAATCGGCACAGAACCTGAGGTCGCAAATGACGCCTACCTTTCGTTTAAATCGGGGGAACTCCATCCCGTACAAAGTACTGACACCGTGGCCGATGGGCTGCGAACATCTTTGAGCGAGCTTACTTTTGCCTGCATCCGACGGCATGTAGATGAAATTGTTACAGTAAAAGAACAAGAAATTATTGATGCGATGCGCTTTATCTGGGAGCGCATGAAAATTATAATTGAGCCCTCATCGGCGGTGCCTGTTGCGGCTGCTTTTAGCGATAACCTTGATATCAAAAATCAAAAGGTGGGCATAATTATCAGCGGCGGAAATATGGATTTGAACCATCTGCCCTGGAATTAATCGTAGCTGAAAAACCCGAAGTATCAGAATTTATATGGAAAAAGTTATCGTGATCGGCAGCGGAGTATCGGGCATAACCTCGGCTCTTGCGCTACAACTTTTGGGATATGATACAGAAATCTATACTGAAAAAGTTGCCGGTGATATATCCGATACACAGAATCATTCTGATTTTGCCAGCCTTTACCCTTCCGCATCTATCATTCCGCATTCAGTATATTCCGACCGGCTGGAAGAACTTTTTCGCACCTCCCAATCCACCTTCTATGAGCTGCGAAAGCTGACATTTCCGGGCGTTACCATTCACAAACACTACGAGGTTTTTGAGAGCAAAATTGAAAAGCCCGACTACTGCGACTGGATGCCTAACTTTCAATTTATCAGCGAATTGAGTGGGACAAATAACCTCCCCCGACGTAATGATAGCACAGACCTATACGGCTGGGTGTTCGACTGTATTTTTGCCGACTGGTCGATGTATTTTCCAGCTTTGCAGGAAATATATCTCGAAAACGGCGGGAGCATAATTCATAAGAAATTGGAGCCCAAAGACATCGCTGATCTTCCCGCTCAAAATATCGTTAATTGTAGTGGGTTAGGCAGTCGCGCACTTTTTGATGATCCCAGTGAGGAGCAGCTGATTCTGCAGGGACATCTTCTCCACCAGGCCAACGCGCCGCTGATCAATAACAGCGATAATGAAATTATTTCTTACAACTATACACCTCAAGCATCAATCTATGCGGATGCCGCCGGCAATGCCTGTGATGTATATTGTTACCCCCGGAGCGACGGTTGGATTCTCGGGGGAAGCCGGCAACCGGGTGAATTTTCGGACGGCAGTTGGAGTTG
>CAZYOD010000077.1:0-9703 GCA_964648635.1 uncultured Balneolaceae bacterium
TTGGCCGATGGCCATTTCCAGTGCCTTTTCGCGATCTTTATTGTCAGACATAAATTCGAGTGTAATTGGTTTTTTGAGTTTTCACCGGTCAATATATTAAATAAAACTGACAACATAGTGTCAGCTTGGTTTGGAAAATTTCTACCACTAAGGGCACTTAGATTAATCCAAAATGCTTGGTGCTCTCATGTCTAAGTGGTAGCTATATATAAGTAAGACCGATGGGAGAGCAAATCCTTACAAATTAGGGTTCCAGCCGGTCGATAATTTTCCCGAGTATTGCCATTGCTTCTTTTATTTGTTCGGAGGTAATATAAGGGGCCGGACCTATCCGCAGGATATCTCCCCGCGCATCGGTATACACTCCCTTTTCCATTAATTTTGCACGTATCGTTCGGGCAAAAGGAGACTGTAGCGCCAGAAATCCTCCGTTTCCCTCAAGAGGCCTATTATGACGCAGCTTAATGATTTCATGATCAAAATCCTGATCCAAAAATAATTCTCTCAGCAACTTCACTTGCTGTAAATACTGCTGACGAAGTGTCGGCGGGGTTAATCCCTGATCCTTAAAAAATGCCACCACCTTTGCCGCCCTGTATTGAGAAGTAGAGTCATAGGTTCCCGAGGCAAAACGCTGATTGCCGTCATCGAAGGCAATGGGTCCGTCATCACGTGGCTCATCCAGAGAACTGAAAGCAGCAAACCATCCGGTAACGGCGGGACGCAATTCACAATCGTTTGGAAACCTCAAAAAGCAATTTCCCTCTCCCCATTGCAGATATTTGTATCCTCCTATAAGTAAGAAGCAGTCCTCCATATTTTGCTCCTGCAGAGAAAGTGGAACCACATTGGTGCCGTGATAGTCATCAATCAGAAAGGGAATGTTGTGTTTTCGGGCGATTGCTGCTATTTCAGAAATCTGTTGATTGATAATCCCGCTTTCAAAATAGACGCGCGAAAGCATGATGACCGCCGTTTGCGCATCAATTTTCTCTTCGATTTGCTGGACGATATTATTTGAATACGCATCCACAGATGCGATCTGCAATCCCTCTTCTTGCAGACGCCGCAGCTGCCGGTTCATCGAGTGAAACTCTGAATCGGTAGTAATAACTTTGGGTTTATTCTTTAGGTCAAAACTGGAAAGCCAGGAAACCAGCAGCTGATGCGTATTTTGTCCCAGGCAATACAAGCCATTTGGATCGTCGTAGTAATCCCGCAAATAATTTCGCAGAATACCGGTTTTTTCGAATGCGGGATCCCATTTTTTATCCACTTCTGAGGCGGCCGAAGTAAATGATTCCTTGAGACCTTCCAAAGCTACATCCGGCCACGCCTGGTGCGAATGCCCGGTAAAAAGCAATCGATTGGTTACATCAAAATGAGAATAATGGGGTGCCAGCCTGTTTGCCAGCTGATCAATATCATTCATAGCAATAGTTGATTTTCAGGTAGGTTTCTAAATGGTTAAATCTCTGATCGGATTTCCCACAAGTCAGGGAAAATACGCTGATGGAGCGTGCTACGCAGATAATCAACCCCGCTTGAACCGCCGGTTCCCATCTTGTTACCGATGGTTCGTTCTACCATTTTAACATGTCGGTAGCGCCATTCCTGCATTCCTTCGTCAAAATCCACCAGCAGCTCGCAAAGCATAGCCGTCTCAGGATCATTGTTCATAATATCAAGAAGCAGTTCCTGATTATGCTCTGAGGGTTCGTAGAGTAGCCCGTTTTCATTTTTGCGCTCAGGAATTTTTGCATCGTAACCTTTGGTTTGCAGGTATTTACAAAAGCGTTCCCAAAGTGTAGGTTCAGCCATCCGATCTCTCAGTCTATCGACGTATTGCGGCTGATTTTCGTGCACTTTTAAAATATGCGTTGATCGGTGTCCGCATATAATTTCCACTTCGCGAAATTGTATTGATTGAAATCCGCTGGCTTCATCCAGAAATCCCCGAAAACTGTCAAACTCCAGCGGTGTCATCGTCTCTAGAATATCAATTTGGGCAACCATTGTTTTCAGGATGGTAAGGATGCGCTTCATTGTTTTAACGGCGCCCCAGGTTTTTCCGGCTTCGAGATCAGTACGCAGTTTATCCATCTCGTGTAAAATCTGCTTAAACCATAATTCATAGGTCTGGTGGATAATAATGAACAGCATCTCATCATGCTCTTCCGGTTTTGACTGCAGCTTTTGCAGTTCAAGCAGTTCGTCAATTTTTAAATAATCACTGTAGGTAAGTTTCATCCGCCGAAGGTATTTTTATACATTATTAAACTGTTAGATTATAGGGAGAAATTAGGATAGTCTCTATTTCTCAAAGCTTATTAAAGTTTTTATTTCAAATTGTTTAGATTTGGCGCGGAATTAACAACCGAAGGAGTTTATGAGCATTTTAATTGCAGACAGCGGAGCGACGAAAACCGAATGGTGTTTGACGGATGGCGAGAAGACTCAAACAATATTTACCGAAGGCCTGAACCCTTATTATCACACTGAGAAGAGCATAAAAGAAGTAGTTACAAATAATCTGCTTCCGGATCTAAAGGAAAAGCCCGAAGAACTGTTTTTTTATGGTGCGGGTTGCGACAGTGAGAAAAAGAATAATGTTGTCCGTGATGCGCTTAAAAATTGTTTTCCCGATACAACCGTAAACATCTATCATGATCTGCTGGGTGCAGCGCGGGCTTGCTTTCTGCATGAGCCGGGGATCGCCTGTATTCTGGGAACGGGATCTAACTCGTGCCTTTATAACGGTACCGAAATCATTGAACATATTCCCTCGTTGGCGTTTATTTTGGGGGATGAGGGGAGTGCCGGTTACTTCGGTAAAAGGCTAATTAATAAATACTTCCGTTTCGAAATTCCCGATGACCTGAAAGTAGATCTCGAAGAAAATTACAACATGTCCCTCGAACATATTACCAGTGGGTTGTACGACGGGGATCAAAAAAGCAGGTTTATTGCTTCATACGGAGCCTTTTTGGGAGAACATGCCGACCACCCGTTTATAAAAGATATTCTGTATAAAGGGTTTGAGAGCTTTGTTTCACGCATTATCTTAAACTATACCAACGCCACTGATTATGAAGTGCGATTTATCGGCTCGGTGGCATTTGCACATCAGAGATTGATTAAAGAAATATTGCAAAAATATGATCTCAAGCCGGGATTATTTGTTCGCAATCCCATGGAGCGACTCGTAGAATTTCACACAGTAGAAGTACATTAGAACATTGATAGACACACACTGCCACATTTACGCAAAACAATTTGAAAACGATATTCAGGAAGTTCTCGATCGGGCGGCCACAGTTGGAGTAACCCATATTTTTATGCCGGCTATCAACCTGGATTCTCTTCCGAAGATGGATGAGCTGGATCATCCCAAAATTCGGTTTCATAAAATGGCCGGCATTCATCCGACCGAAATTAACGACGGTGTAAGCACCACTGAAGAGGAGCTGCTGTCTCATTGCCAGAAAAATGATATTGTAGCCGTGGGTGAAACCGGCTTGGATTATCACTGGAGTACAGATTATAAGACCGAACAGCAAGAAAGCCTGCGCCTTCATTGCAGGGTTGCCAAGGCGTTGCAAAAGCCAATCATTTTGCACAACCGGGAAAGTACCGGCGATTTATTAGATATAATTGAAGAAGAGCAGAACGGAAACCTGCGCGGCATTTGGCACTGTTTTACCGGCTCAGTGGACGAAGGAAGACGTGCCATTGATTTGGGACTTCAGCTGGGAATCGGCGGGGTAACTACCTTTAAAAATGCCGGAGTGGATAAAGCGGTAGCACAACTTCCCCTCGACCATATGATGCTCGAAACCGACGCTCCGTATTTGTCGCCCGAGCCCAAACGTGGCAAACGGAACGAGCCCGCTTTTGTTCAATTTACGGCTAAATATTTGGCAGAAATTTTAGGTGTTACTCTGGATGAAGTACTGGCCAAAACGGATGAAAATGCTCTTCAATTTTTTGGTGTAAACCCTTCTTAATCATAGAGATTCACTTTCTATTTCCGTAAATCTCAGCGCTTTTAACACAGGAAACCTTTCGAAATACGAAGCGGGCAGATAAGTTTGGGCAAACTCCTGCCTCAGCGGATATTGAGCCCGCAACCTGTTAAATAACGTTGCGCGTTTTTTAGGATGTTTATCTATAATTTTTTGCAGTTCGGATTCATATTCTTTTATGGGATGTAATTCCCTCAGCAATGCAGAAAGGGAATCAAAATATGAAATATCCTTTTCTAATATTCTGTGGCTTTGCCGCTTTTTTTCTTCGGGACCGGAAAGATCAAAATGTTCAATTAATGCATCTGCTACTAATCGTGAAGCATTTTCTTTAGCCTGGATCGAATATCCCGCGATATGGGGTGTTTTGAAGAACGCTTTATCGGCCGTACGAAGATTAAACTCAGGCTCATTTTCCCATGTATCTATAGTGATATCTTGCACCATTTCTTCTGCCATAGCTTGACGCAGCGTCTTTTCATCCACCACGCCGCCGCGTGCGGTATTTAATATCAGCTGAAAATGATAGTTTGAAAGCTTTTCTTCATCCAGCCAATGGAAAGTGGGATATTCTGTCTTACGGGTGAGGGGCGTATGAAAGGTTAAAATATTGCAGTCCAAAACTTCCTCCAAAGTAGCAGAAGTAAAATCTTGCTCTCGCTTTGCCCTCGGCGGGTCATAACATACCGTCTGTATTTTAAGATTATGCAGCAAATTCTGCACCTGTGTCCCCACATTTCCAACGCCGACAATTCCCACGGTGAGTTGTTGAATATTTTTCTGATGATGTTCGGACCACAGAATCAGTGCGGTAGCTACATATTCGGCTACCGATCGGGCATTGCATCCCGCTGCATCAGAAAAAGTAATCTCATTTGCTTTTAGATAATTGGTGTCCACATGGTCGCTTCCGGCGGAGGCTGTCCCCACAAAAGAAAGCCTAGGCGGAAGTTGTGGCAACGATTCTCTGGTGATGGGATTGACCGTTCGAATCAACAGTGCATCGGCGTCATCGAGTTGGGGTAATCCATTGGCGGGATCAAAAAGTGTGAGATCGACTTCATTCGGTAAAAAAGATTGGATATTATAAATGTATTGATCCGCTAAAGCGTTGATCATCAGTAGGTTTAGTTATTAATTTTTTGAGAAATATACGTTATTAAAGGTTGATTATTAATTAGACAGATGTTTTATGGCTTCAAAATCGTTCAATGCCGTTTCCCTTATCCGAAAAAAGAGGGACGGAGAAATTCTTACTGCAGATGAAATTTCTTTTTTGGTTAACCGCTATACCGAGGACAAGCTTCCCGATTATCAGATGAGCGCCTTTTTGATGGCGGCTTTTTTGAATGATCTAAACGAAGAGGAGGCGGCGGCTTTAACCTACTCTATGTTGCATTCCGGAAGGGTGCTGGATCTCAGCGATATTCCCGGTAAAAAAGTGGATAAGCACTCTACAGGCGGCGTGGGTGATAAGCTTTCTCTGATCCTTGCGCCGATTGTAGCCAGCTACGATGTGCCGGTTCCCATGATATCGGGACGCGGGCTCGGGCATACCGGCGGTACGCTCGATAAAATGGAATCCATTCCCGGTTTTACGGTGGATATTTCTCTCGAGCGGTACCGGCAAATTTTATCCGATTGCAAAATGGTGATGGCGGGACAGACTGAAGATATCGCTCCAGCCGACAAACGATTGTATTCTTTGCGGGATGTGACGGCGACAGTAGAATCCATCCCATTAATTGCAGGCAGTATTATGAGCAAAAAGCTGGCTGAGGGTATCGATGCGCTGGTTTTGGATGTAAAATTTGGCTCGGGGGCATTTATGAAAACCCGGGATGATGCTCAAAAATTGGCGGAAACACTGGTCGCTATAGGTAAAGAGTTTGGGAAAGAAACGGTGGCTTATCTGACAAATATGAATCAGCCGCTGGGCTATAAAGTTGGTAATTGGCTGGAAGTGGAAGAAGCGATGATGTCCCTGCAAGGCGATGGTCCCGAAGATGTAATGGAAGTCACCCATATGCTGGCCGGCACCATGATTATGTTGGGCGGGAAAGCGGACACGGTTGAGGAAGGCATCCAAAAAAGTAAGGAGGCCGTTGCCAATGGACAGGCTTTTGATAAGTGGCTGGAGCTCACCGAAGCGCAGGGCGGAGATACGAGTGTTTTGAAAGATCCGTCGAAATATACAGAGGCAGAGCACAGGTTTTCTGTAGAGGTCAGTCGATCGGGATATTTGACTGAGATGGATGCTTATAAGATCGGTATGGCATCGCTGGAATTGGGTGCCGGACGAAAGAAAAAAGAAGATGATATCGATCCGGCCGCAGGGATAGAGCTGAAACATAAGATAGGTTACGAGCTTAGAAAGGGTGAAACATTAGCAGTTGGATTTACGAACAATAGGGAGTCAATTGAAACTGCAACGGATCTGCTGAAAGATGCTTTTTTGATAAATGAAGAACCTCCTTCCGCATCGCCGATGATATCGCACCGGGTCGATAGCAAAGGAGTTCACAAATTATAAATGGGCACTGATATTAATTGCAATATCACTAAATTAACATAACTTTACAGTAGTATTGCTTAAAAGATTTAGCAGTTAGGGCAGGGCAAAGTTAAAAACAAAAAACTAATACTATGTTTAAACGATTTTTTCGTGCAATCAAGTCGCTATTCGGTGGGTTTATAAGCTCGATGGAAGATCCGAAGCTAATTTTGGAGCAAAATATCCGGGATCTTAACGATCAAATTCCACAGATGAATGAAAATATCGCTACGGTTAAGGCGAATATGATGATGCTTCAAAAAGAGGTTAAGAAGTATGAGAAGCGTATCGAAGATCTGACAGCTAAAATTAAGTCGGCCATTAATGCTGATCGGGATGATATAGCCGAGGGCTATGCTTTGCAGCTCGAGAAAGCGAAAGAGAATATGGCAACTTCTAAAGAGCAGATGAAATTTGCTGAGCAGGCCTATAAAAAAGCGTTGAAAGTTAAAAAAGCATTTGTTCGGGAAAAAGATCATAAGATTCAGGAAGCGAAAGAAGCGCTTCGTGCCAGTGAACGGGCCGAATGGCAAGGGAGAGTGGCTGATGCGCTGGAACAGTTTGAAACGGGCGGGCTCGATCAAACACATGATGAGATGCTCAGTCGGCTAAACGAGGAAACGGCGAAAAATGAAGCCCGTATGGAGCTGGCCCTCGATAGTATTGATACCGAAACAATGGAGATTGAGGCCAATGCCGAAAAGCTTCGTGCACACGAGTTGGTCCAGCAATTTAAAGTTGATATGGGCAAGGTTGAAGCTCCTGAAAAAGAAAAAAGCGTAGGATCTTCTGACGAAAAAGAAATTGAAATTGAGGAGGAAACATCCAGAAAAGAAAAAGAACAGGGCAAAACCATCGGTAATAAGGAAAAATCAAAATCCTAAAAAATGAACTATGTCTGAGGATAGCCGAAGCGAGCGAGAACGCCTGAAGGAAGAGTATAAAGAGCATTACCGTAAGATGCGGGAGACCAAAGAACGTTATTCCCGCGCTAAAAAGGTGCAGAATATTGCGCAGGCGTTAAAAGATATGGACAAAAGTCAGATGCTCGAATCTTTTGACGATTTCCTTTATTCGGTAAGATATAAACTGGCGTCGGTGGAAGCCCGCCTTGAAGTAGCGATGGAAAGTTTGCCGGAGGAAAATGAATCAGCTGCTAAAGAAAAACTTGATGAGGAAATGAATAAAGTGAAAGCCAAAGATACGCTTCGTCAGGTAAAAGTTGAGATGGGGCTATTGTATAAAGAAATTGAAGCACAGGCGGATTCTATGGAGATTAATAAAACGATTGGCAGCGGTTCTGCAGAAGGTCAGAAATCAGATGAAGACCGATAACGATATGAGTGAAGACAAAACCATTAATTATACACGAGAAGCGTTTTTGCACCCTTTGAATTTGGGTGTGTTGCTGATAGCAGCAATATCAGCATTTGCTATGAGCGGTATGGGGCTTGTCTCAAGTACCATTTTGACGATGACGTTTGGTGTCGAGTTGATGTATCTGGGGATTGTTCCGCGGCTGCCGCGGTTCCGAAAAAGTGTAAAACTGCGAAAGCTGCGCGAACGTAATCCTGCGGCTGAGGAAAAATCCCGTTTTCAGGAGTTGGATCAAAAAGGGCAGAAGCGATTTTTGGTGCTTAAGCATTTGGCCAAACTGATTAAAGAAAATTTTGATAAACTTCCCTACAGTTCTCAGGGATTGCTGGAAAACATCCGCGACAAAATAAAAGAGCTGATCTCTAACTACCTGACGCTGCTCGACCTTCACAAGCGTTATCAGTTGTATATGAATACTTCTGTTGAAGAAAGTCTTAAGCGGGAGGTTCAGGAAGAGGAAGCTAAGATGCAAAATATGGAATCGGAGCCTTTAAAACGCACCACGGCCCGGCGCGTTGGCATCCTGAAGAAGCGCCTGCAGAAGTTTGAGGTTGCAAAGGAAAAATACCTGATCTGCGAAACCCACCTTGAGACGATTGAAGATGCTATCCGGTATATTTACGAACAGTCTATGACGATGAGCAATCCCGAGGAAATAGGCTTCCAGCTCGACAACTTGATTGAAGAAGTAGAAGAGACCTCGCAGCTTATCGATGATCTGGATCGAGAAGTTTTTCCCATGCATTCGGGCCTTGACGATATTGATTTAGATTCGGATTTTTTGGAAATCGAAAAAGAACAAGAAAGCGAGTCTGAATCGAAAGACACACCGAATCGCATTAAAGAATAAAATATCCCTATGAGTCAGTCATACAATACGATCATCTTTGAAACGGATGATAGCGGAATTGCTACAGTTACTGTTAATCGTCCCGATAAGTTAAACGCACTGAATGATGAGGTGCTCAATGAGTTGACCGACGTGTTCAAATCCATTCAGGTAAATGAAGAAGTAAAGGCTGTTATTGTTACAGGAGCCGGTGAAAAGGCATTCGTCGCCGGGGCGGATATTAAAGAGCTACGCGAACTTGATAATAGGTCGGGGCGAATGGCATCCCAAAAGGGACAGCAAATTTTTCAGCTCATTGAAGATACCAGAAAGCCGGTGATTGCTGCGGTAAATGGTTATGCGCTGGGAGGCGGAGCCGAGTTGGCTATGGCTTGTCACCTACGTATTGCGGGAAAAAATGCCGCTTTCGGATTGCCTGAAATAGGATTAGGAATTATTCCCGGGTATGGAGGAACCCAGCGGTTATCGTGTTTGGTTGGCCGCGCTCGTGCCCTGGAGATGATTTTAACCGGCAAACAGGTTAAGGCCGAAGAAGCCCTTAATATGGGACTTATTAATGAAATTGATGAGGATTCAGTGGAAGCAGCGCGTTCATTTCTCGGAAAAATTTTAAAAAATGGGCCGATTGCTATCCAAAAAGCTATTAAGGCGGTGTATCACTCGGACAATCGGGGGGGATATCAGGTAGAAGCTGATCTGTTTGGACAGCTGTGCGAAACAGATGATTTCATGGAAGGAACTTCTGCATTTCTCGAGAAACGAAAACCTGAATTTAAAGGGGAATAGGTGTAAAGTAGCCCTAAATGATAGAATTTTTTCTCATAGTTTTAACTATTCTTCTCAGCGGATTTTTCTCCGGCTCGGAAATTGCCTTTGTTAGCGCAAACCGATTAAAGC
>CAZYOD010000078.1:0-9666 GCA_964648635.1 uncultured Balneolaceae bacterium
GATTGACCGAGTCGGGAAAGGTCTTTTCGGCCACAATTTCCAGCTCACTGAGGAGATTGTTTACCGTGGCGGTGTCGCCGGTAAGCATGGTAAATTGCTCATTCAGTCGGTACAGATCTTTGTATTTTTTCAGGGCTGATGGCGTATCGCGCTCGGGATCGAAGCTGATTTCGATGAAGTTAACGCCGGCGGTATCCTGCAGTTCACTTTGGATGTTGGTCATATTTGCGGTGATGACGGGGCACACATCCGGACAGTTGGTAAAGATAAAGCTGATGACCGAGATGTCGCTTTTATAATCAGTTGGAAACTCGACCTGCGTGCTGTCGGAATCAAGCAGGGAATAGGAATCGCCACTGATGTCATAGAGCGCATCGGGTCCGCAGGAAGAAATAAAAGCAATTAGTAGAATCGAAAGGAGGAATAATCGCAGGGTAGAAATCATAGGTTAGTTGCAGGGACTTTCAGCGTGTTCTTCGCAAGGTTCAAATTCAAATTCTAGGGTGGAGTGGCGGATGCCGAAGTCGGCATTCAATACGTTTTTCAAGGCAGATTTTATCGACTCCATCTGCGGCATGTCTTCTTCGTCAATTACAACGTGACTTTCTAGCAGGATGTTTTTTTCATCTAGTCTCCAGACGTGCAGGTGATGAATATCGAGCACACCGGTAACCTCGGCCATGGCTTTCTGGATTTCAGGGATCTCCAGATTTGCGGGAGTACTTTCCATCAAAATATTAATGGTCTTGCGCAACATAAAATAGCTCTGCCACAGGATGTATCCGGCTATGAGCAGCGTGAGAATAGTATCGACGATGTAGAGCTGGTAGCGGATGATCAAGAATCCCGCCAGGATAACACCCACCGATGAAAAAGCATCCGACATAATGTGGATGTAGGCGCTACGGATGTTGATGTTTTCTTTGGAGCTGCGGTAAAGCAGCACGGCGGTGATCACATTCCCCAGCAGGCCCACGATCGCTACGGCGAACATTATTACGCCATCAATTGGCTGGGGATTGTAAAAGCGTTCAATTCCTTCCTTGATTAAAAAGAGGGCGATAATTACCAGCGTAATAAGATTAATGAAGGCACCGATAATTTCGGCGCGTTTATATCCGAAGGTTTTATCACGATTGGCTTCTTTTTTCGAAACTTTTCGGGCAGCAAGGCTGATGCCAAGCGAGGCCGTATCATTTAGGTTGTGGAGCGCATCGGAGAGCAGGGCCAAGCTGCCGGAAATAATTCCACCCACAAACTCGGCCGCGGTGATAATTAAGTTGAGGATAATGGAAATCCAAAGCCGGCCCTCGGTTTGACCTTCGCCATGGTGATGATGTCCGTGATCGTGGGAGTGTGCCATTGTTATTTTATGAATTCTTTGCTAAAACGCAGCTGTAAGGAAGTTATTCCGAAACAGCCAACAAAGCCAATGATAGGAAGGAAAGATTAAGAAATCATGAATAATTTATTGAGACCCTTCGGATGACTGAGGTTGTCATCCGAAGAGTATAAGGGGTTCTACAGATTTTGATTATTCTCAAATTCCTCCAGCAGTTGGTGCATGATTATGCGGGCGCTTTCGCGGGTAACCGTTCGCATGCTGTCGCGGCGGGCGTTATCACTGATTTCGTACGTTACCGCATCGGCACCGAATGTATGGTAAATCCAATTTTTGACAATGGGTGAATCAGTGGGGAAGGGTTCTACTTCAATGGGGTAATCCGGAAATTTTTCTTTTAGAGCATCAATCCATCCGTAGGTGAAATCTTCGGGAAAGGTGTTAACGTCGCGATTTATAGGATAGAAGAGGTTTTCATTCGTGGAATGAAAGTCGATACCGTAATAAACTTTGCGAAGGCTGTCGCCGGAAAGGGCTAGAAGATCATCCCGAATAGCACGCGGCTCCGGCTGGTTAAAATGCTCCCAGTCGCGGTTCAGATCGATGCCTTTGGCATTATGTCGCCAGTGGCCTTTTTCCACACCGTCGGGATTGCCAAAAGGATACGCCCAGATTTCAAAATGTTTCCTGAATTTGGAGGCCAGCTCCGTTTCTGAGGCTAATTCATTGATAAAGTTTTGTGCGGCCAGCGCCCCGGTTACCTCCGGCGGGTGCAGACGACCGGTAAGGATCATCACGCCGCGGGGTTGGGTGGTATCCGTTTCGGAGATATGCATTTTAATGATCGGGTGCTGCTCGTGGGAGTATCCAACGGTGTCTCTGCTAATCCAGGGTTTTGAAGCCAGGGAGTCGGTCCATTTTTGGTAATTCCTTGTGGTGTATAATTCCTGAGCCGATACCCAGAGGGCATTCGGGCTTAGATCAAGCGTGAGGGTTGCTGTTCCGTCGGTGGTATCACGGCGGATTTTAGCACTGTTGATTTTTTTCCACTGCTTGCCATCGTTGCTGAGCTTTGGGATGTACCGATGGTTACCGTGATTATAGCTGAGCTGCAGGTCGATAGTCTGCTCTTTGCTGCTCCAAATTTTAAAAGCATACCAGGGGCTGTTGTTAATTTCTTCGTTTTCGGGATCGATAACCACGCGATACAGCGAATCGCTAACCTTGTAGAAATCACTCATCCGCGCTCCGGGAAATTCATTGCTCACCCAGATACTTCCCATTTCTACGCCAATTGTACGCTTGTACTGTGGCTGAATTTCTTTATCCGTAGTAATGGTAACTCCTTCGGGATCATACGAATAACCGGTAAAATCTCCGGTTGGAGAACAGGCTGTAACTATCATTATAAAAAAAAATAAAAATGCGAAAGAAGGGCTTGTATCGGTTTTCATTGCAGCAAATCTGTTGTCGGTTCCCAGTTATTAACTAAGTTATAAATGTATTATTGAAGAAACATAAAATCATTTTGATTTTAAAAGCTAAATTAAAGCCTGAGTTTTGATGCTTATCGCGATATCTTATTATTCAAACATATCCTCTAACTAATTCACAAGACTTGCGGTTGCTTTTCTTTAAATATGTATTTTGGCTTGTTCTGTTAAGTCTTATCCCGGGATGGGCAGCCGCCGTTGATTATTCGAATATATTTCGTGATCCCGATCTCCCGCAAGTTTGGAATGTTGCTTTTGAAGGGAATGAACAGTATCCGAATATGGTATTAAAAAACCAGATTTTGACGGACAATCCCGGCTTTTGGGAAAAACTTAAGTTATGGGACCGCTCGGGACATGAGTTGAATGAGACGGAGCTAAAAAAGGATGTCATCAGGCTTCAAAATTATTACCGGCGCAGGGGATATGTTAATGTTGAGGTCGGTTACCGTATTGAAACGGGCAATAAGGAATGGAAGAGAAACGTAGTTTTTGAGATCGAAGAAAACCTTCCTATTCGTATTCGAAGCGTAGATTACGAATTTAACAGTAATGGAAATAGCAACGGAAACAGGATGCCGGAGGTTCGCGAAAACGCGGCCGTTCAAAGGATACAGCGCCAGCATTCTTATCAGAAAGGTACCCGTTACGAGACAATAAAGGAACCGGAAGTTATCGGCCGGTTCACCGATGTTTTTAAAAATTTGGGATACGCTTATGCCGATGTGGATATTCAGGCAAAGGTTGATACCACGTTGCTGGCAGCTGATCTCACTATCCGGAATAACCTTGGTCCCAAGACTTATATCGACAGTGTAGAGGTGGAGGGAAACGAGACCATTGCCGAACAATATGTGTTGCGAGAGACAGCACTTAGTCACGGTGAAAGGTACAGCATGGAAAAGATACAGAATGCCCAGCAGCAATTGTTTGATCACCACATGTTTCGATTTGCGACCATCAGTATTCCTGAACAGCCCAGGGATTCGACACTAAGTCTGCTGTTACGGATTCGAGAAAATGAGCAGCGTTCGGTAGAATTGCTGGCGGGTTTTGGTACCGATGAAAAGCTGCGCGGGCAAGCAAGCTGGACTCATCGAAATGTGGCTCACCGGGGACACCGATTAAATGTTACAGCAAGAGCGTCTTTTATCGAGCAGCACTTCACCCTAAGTTATCTTTTTCCCTATGTTTACAATACCAAAAGCAGTTTTGTTATTTCGCCTTTCGGTCAGCATTTGCTAGAAGATAACTTTGAGCTAATTAGGGGCGGGATAACCAACAGTTTTATCTACCGATATAGTAGAGATCTTACCGCTTCTGCTTCTTACGAATACACTAAAAACCAAGAGCTTTCCCAGCAGTTTGCCGCCAGTTTACCTGATTCCACTTTGGAATATGATTTATCTTCATTTCAATTTAGTGGGTATTACAGCCAGGGTTTTGGCCGCCGGCAAGAGGGATGGGTTATTCAGCCGTATGCCGAGGTGTCCGGCCTTTTTGGCATGGCTACCTTCCAATTTCAGAAATTGACGGCCGATATACGTCGCTTCACCCGACTCACGAATTCAACCATGCTTGCAACGCGGGTTCAAAGTGGCGGACTTTTTAATGCGCCGACCGACTCACTTCCCAACAATATTCGCTTTTACTTGGGGGGAACAAACTCGGTGCGGGGGTGGAATCGTCATCAACTAGGTCCCAAGCGGGCGCGAACCGACAGTACGGGTTTCCTGGAATATGTACCGCGCGGTGGTCGAGCCATGTTTGGATTTAATATCGAAATTCGTCAGGAACTGAACTTCTTGATTAACGGTTTTGGAATAGCCGCTTTTTTGGATGGTGGCCAAATTTGGGAAACTTTCCGTCAGCTGGAAACGCGGCCACTGCAATACGGAGTAGGAGGTGGGCTACGTTATGAATCTCCCATAGGTCCCGTGAGGGTGGATATCGGATATAAAGTAAATCCTACCGATGATGATTTAAACAGGTTTAACGGCCGGGATCTCAGCAGTGGCTGGGATCGCATCGGCATACATTTTAGTATAGGTCAGGCTTTCTGATGAGCGAAACTAATCGAAATAACAGCTTGCGGCGGTGGGGGCGGCGGTTCCTCTGGGGCGTTGCTGTAGTTGTTGGACTGGCGATTTTGCTGCGACTTTCGTTAAAAACGACGTTCGTTCATAACTGGGTCAAAGATTATGCAGTATCCGCGGCTAACCAACAGCTAAATGCCGAGCTTTCTATCGACCGGCTGTCCGGCGATTTGTGGAGAGAAGTGCAACTTTCGGATCTTCGTATGATGCGGGCGGATACTATTGCACGGATCGATTCAATTCATGCCACCTACGATATTTGGGCGGCTCTCGGCGGGCGATTTGTAATTTCTGATCTCACTGTTTACCAACCGCGGGCCGATCTTCGTCAGTCAAATGGCCGGTGGAATGTGCAGAACCTTATTCCCGAAACTGAGGATACCACCGGAAGCTTTTCACTGACTATTGATAACTTCGAATTACGTGGAGGCAACGTGTCGGTACAATCGGACAGCCTGCCCGCGGAATCCCATTTTACTATCAACAAGATGATGCTTGTGAGCAGTCTGGAGTATGAGGATGAGGAATATGATATCCAATTGCGCGATCTCTCCTTTCAGCTCGAAAATACGGAGCTGGAACAACCGCTCAAAGTTCAGACATCCGCATCGGCGCAGAATAATAGTATTACGCTCGAGCGACTCATTTTGGCCACGGGTAATTCGGTGATTGCATCTTCCGGATACGCCAGTCCCTCTGACTCTTCGATTCAATTTGACTTTTCGGCGGCGCCGGTTTCCTGGCGGGATATCGCCAGTTATGCCCATAATTTACCGCTTCGTAATGATATGACAATGGATCTTTCGCTGAGCGGCAAGCCGGAGCAGTTTGCGCTAACGCTGTTCATGGAATCGGCGGCGATGGATTCGCTTGAAATCAGCAGTCGGTTTAAGTGGCGTTCGTCGTTGGTGCTTGAAAGCATCGAGGCGAAAGTGCGATCTGTGGATTTTGCCCAGCTTCTTGCGGATACAGCATTGCCACGGTTGGAAAGTTTCGATGCCGAATTTTCGGGACGTATAGATGTTGCCAATTATCGGCAGGGAAAAGGAGATTTGACGTTTTCTCTCCGCAACATCACCCAGGGTCCATATCATCTTGATATGCTATCGGCTAAAGGATCGCTGAATCACCACGAGGCTGAAGTCGATGTAGAAGCAAGAACGACCGGCCAAAGGATAACTGCAGAACTACAGGTTGATCAGCTTTGGGACGACTTGCCTGTCATACAATCAAAAATATATGCAGCGAATATTGACCCTGCTTACTGGATGCAGGATTCGAGCTATGCCGGGGATATGAATGTGCATGCGGAGATTTCGGGACGTGGTTGGGACCCGCTGGAGGGGCGCTGGAACTATTCGCTGGAGGTGGATGAGAGCCGGTTTATGGAACAGCCGATTGCCGGGCTTTCGGCACAGGGAGAGGTCGAGGATGGCGGCGGAAGTATGGAAGCGCGGATGGACGTTCGGGATGGGACGATAAATTTGTGGGCTGATTTTCAGGATTTGACGGGGACGCCTGCTTATAGCTACCGTCTTGTAACGCGGAATTTAGATCTGAGTGAAGTGTTGGGCCGGGATGATTTTGAGACGGCACTAAACGGGGAAATCAAGGGCAACGGACGGGGATTTGATTTGGCTTCGATGCAGCAACGGACATCCGTTTCAATTGATTCGTCGCTGGTGAATAAGGAACTGCTTCGTAACTTGTCGGCGGAGCTTTTGATTCGGGATTCGACAGCTGTAGTTGATTCTGCGCGGCTGCAAAGTGCCATTGCCGAGGGCAGCTTTAGTTTGAGGATGAATCTGCTTGATCTGTACAATCCCCAGAATGAGCTGGCTGTGGACCTGTTGCTCAAGGAGCTGGATACTGTTGCACCGCTGGCGGGAGCCGATAGTCTCGGGGCCGAGGGTACGGTGAAGGGTACGATAAATCCGCTGGGGGATGAGGATCTGCAGTTCGAGGGTGCGCTGGATCTGTCTGATGTTAAGTACAACCAGCTGTTTGCTGCTGAGCAGGCAAAGGGGACAATGGTTGTTCAATCGAAACAGAATCTTTTGTATTCGGCGGATCTGAATTTAAGCCGCCCGGTGTTTTCGGGAGTCCAGCTGCAGGATTTATCCCTGAAAACGGGGGGGACTTATGCGGATTCCACTGCCAAGGGGAAGTATGAATTTCAATTTTCCAGTCCTAATGAGGGACGCATAGAGCAGTCGGGCAGCTATTCTCTGATGAAGGATTCAGCGAGCGTTTTGACAGAGACATTGAATTTTATCAGTGACTATCGGACGCTGGCTCTTGAAAAGCCGTTTGAATTGATGATTCGAAACGATTCGCTGCGGATGGATACCATGCGCATTGCTTCAGCGGATGATGAAGCTTTCCTGGAAATTGGAATTCCGGTGGCTACCGCCGAAGAGCAGCAGGGATATGTACGGGGGGAATCTCTGAATACCTCGGTCATTCAAAGTAGCCTATTTGGGAAAACACTTTTTGAAGGGATGCTTTCCGGTGAATTTGAAATTAATCGTATTGATACACTGCTGGATGCTCGGGGGAAATTATTGTTATCCGATATCACCTACCTGGAAAGTGATTTTGATTCGCTGGTGATGAATGGTCAGATTAAAAATGAACGTGCGGAGGGTACGTTATCTGTAAAGCATCAGGGGAAGGAGTTGATGAGCGGTGATGCGAATTTGCCCTTTAAGCTGGGAGACCCTGAAGCATTTCCGGATTCATTTTTTGAGGAGCCCGTCTCGGGTAAGTTCTACATTCGAGATATGGCTATCGAATATTTTGAATCGCTGTTTGCTGAAGCGGGCCTGGAACAGACTTCCGGCATCTTATCTTTTCGCGGGATTCTGGACGGTAGTGCGGGTCAGCCGAATTTCACGGCCGATGCTCAGTTAACAGATGCTACGCTTTCGGGCGTTAAGATAGATTCTGTTTTGATGGGAGCCAACTATCGGCACAAAGACGCCGAAGTGATGCTGGATGCATCTGTGTTATCGCTGCGACAAAAGGCCGCACAAATTAATGGCCGGTTTCCTCTTTTTATCGATGTGAAAAATCTTGCGGTTGAGCTTCCCGAAGCTCAAGACAGTATAGCGGTAGATATTGAAACGAATAGCTTTAACTTGAAGGCGTTCAATGACTTTTTGGATCGCCGTACCTATCGGGAGGTTCAAGGACAATTGAATGGCATGGTTCGGATAAACGGGCCAATGGAAGATTTAAAAACGGATGGTGAGTTTCTGCTGAAAAACGGGTCTTTCCGATTTGTACCGGCGGGAATTAGGATGCAAAATATCCAGAGTGAGGTCGATTTCTTTGCGAATCAGATTCGATTGACGAACTTCTCTGCAAAAAGCGGCAAGGGTAATATGACAGCCCAAGGGGTGCTTGCGATAGATAATCTGGTGCCCGGCGGGTTTGATATTTCTGTTGGAGCCACAAATTTCCGAGCCGCTAATACCCCGCAGTATAATGCGGTGGTTAATTTGGATGCAAGAGTCCAAGGCGGTTTAACGCAGCCGAGGGTGAGCGGCAGCCTGGATTTTGTCAGCGGATTTTTAGAGATGCAGAATTTCGGAGAAAAATCGGTTGAAAAGGTAGAGCTCGATTCTTTAGAAGATAATGGACCCACAGTAAGCTATTATGATTCGCTGGCTTTGGACATGGATGTCAGCTTTGATCGACGATTTTATATCCGTAATCAGCGGTATCTGGATATGGAAGTTGAGCTGGCTGGGACGCTTGATTTGGTTAAAGAGCGGGGAGAGGACCTGGAGCTTTTCGGATCGATGACTGCCCCCGGAGGTTATGCCCGCCCCTTTGGAAAACAGTTTGATTTAGAAGAAGGAAGTTTGACGTTTAGCGGAGCGCCCGCCAATCCGCAGCTGGCCATCCGCACGCGGTACGAGCCACCACAGACGCAGGAAAATGTGATTATTTGGTACGTTATTGAGGGGACGGTAGAGGACCCTCAATTCAAATATGAAAGCGAGCCGCAGATGGAACTGGAAAATATTATAAGCTATACGTTGTTTGGTCAGCCGTTTTATGCGCTGGATTCGTGGAAACAAGTGGTGGCCAGCTCGGGCAGCAATACAACGGCTGCGGACGTCGCTTTCGATGTGCTCTTAGATCGGGTAGAAGCTCTTGCAACCCAAAAGCTGGGCATCGATGTGGTGAGAATAGACAATTCGCGTGCAGGGGGAGAAACAGGTACTTCCATAACGACCGGCTGGTATCTAAATCCGAAAGTATTTTTTGCGATCCAAAATATGATCACAGGCTCTACTCCTGATACCGGGTTCTTGCTGGAGTATATGCTTCGTAAAGATTTAAAGCTGATAATCCGCCAGGGTGAAGGCATGAGTCAGGGCGTGGATCTGAAATGGAATTATGATTACTAGTTATGGGATGAGTAATGAGTCGTAAGTGTTTGAGTTTTAAATAAACAGGTGGTCCTGAACTTGTGATTACCTACCAATTATCCTGGAATTTTGTGTCAGTTCGCTTTGCTCCCCTCCATCATAAAACCCAACTACACATAGAGTAAATTCTGATTTTAGATCAATTTTGCCCAATGAAGATGGTGACCAAGAGAAGTTGGGCGGAAATATAGTTCAGCATAAAGAGTCAAAAAATCCGCTAAGAAGATCAGAGCCATGTTGGTAGATGATCATCAAATGGTTCGCAAAGGCCTAAAGAACATTGTGAATGCGGA
>CAZYOD010000079.1:0-1283 GCA_964648635.1 uncultured Balneolaceae bacterium
TTTTTCCGCGTGTTGAATCGGCTAAACGATATTGATCTTACTTTTGATCTCATTTTGGCCGGTGATACTCAGCATGAAAAGCCGGAAGAGTTTGAAAAAGCCTGGCAGCGATATGGAAAGCATATCACCCATTTCGGATATGTAGAGGATCGTGAAAATTATAGCCGGTTGCTCCACAGCGGAGATATTGTGGTCTCTACCGCATCGTATGAATTTTTCTGTGTAGCGATTATGGAAGCTATCTACTGCGGATGTCATCCGCTGGTACCCAACCGACTGCATTATCCCGAGCTTATTCCCGACAGTTTGCATAAACCGCTTCTGCACGCTCCGGTTCTTTATGATACCGAAGACGATCTGTTTCACTATCTAAAGGATTTGCTTACCGGAGAAACTGATCCTTTGCCTAAGGCATCACTGCAAAATATCAACAAGCACCTGGACTGGTCGCAGCGAATCGACGCGTTTGATAATATGTTTGAGGAATGCAGGGAGTTGGATATCACATCGGCATTGTCTTAATTAGCCCTTAAGGCTTCCGCAGCAGAGCGACGGAAGCAGGTTCTTAAATTGAAGAAGGCTTCGGAGTGGCTGAAGCTCATTATGCCGTACTACATCTTAAATCTTTTTAAACAAATCTTTACGTCTCATTCTGCCGCTCTACATCCCAAATAAAATCTACTATCTCATTCCGCCGCTCTGCTGCGGAATGAAAGGAACAATATGTTATTCTTGGATTTGGTCTAAAATATGTAAGGATTCCTCTGTAGAAAGATCTTACTAAGAAAAAGATGCCTCGGACTTCTTACAAAGTTTTCAATTCTGAGTATCCTTATTTCGTCACGTGTAATTTTGTAGATTGGATTCCACTCTTCTCAATACCAGAACTTGCTGATATAGTTCTAGAAAGCTTGGTATTTCATCAAGTGGAAAGAGACTTAACTATATTTGCTTATGTGCTAATGGAGAACCATCTGCATATGGTTGTTCAATCTGATCGACTACAAAAGAGGATGAGAACCTTCAAATCTTTTACAGCCCGTGAAATAGTTAATCATTTAAAAGACAATGGACATAAGCTATACTTAAGTAAATTGAAAAGCTCTAAGCTTACTCACCATAAAAATTCTGATTTCCAGGTTTGGCAGGAGGGATATCATCCAAAGCAAATTACTGGAGATAAAATGATGATCCAGAAAATAGATTATATTCACCAAAATCCTGTTAAAAGGGGATATATAGCAAAAGCTGAGCACTGGCGATATTCTTCAGCTAAAAACTAC
>CAZYOD010000079.1:1383-8389 GCA_964648635.1 uncultured Balneolaceae bacterium
CGGTCTCTGGAATCTTTCCTGCTACCGCCCGTAAGAAATCACTTTAAGCGGATCGGTTTTGGAGGCGATGCGGGCGGGCAGCCAAGAAGCCAACGCGCAAAGTACAAATGTGACGCCCGTGACTAGCAAAAAGTCCAGCAAGTGCGGTTCAACGGGAGCATACGCCATGTAATAGTTTTCCTCTGAAAGGGGGATGATGTGATAGGTAGATTGCAGCCAGGCAAACAAGAGGGAAACAGAGATGCCGATGATCAGCCCGACTAAGGCCACAAACAATCCCTCTAACAAAAAGATACGCCGAATGCTTTTGTCCCCGGCGCCCATCGTTTTAAGGATCCCTATATCGCGTGTCCGTTCGAGTACCATCATCAAGACCGTGCCGATGAGATTAAAAGCTGCTACAATGATCATCACACTTATCACAAAGGGAATAGTCTGTTCTTGCAGATCTACCCAGGCAAAGATGCTGCTATAACGCTGATAAATGGTTTCGGAGTAATATGGAAACCGGAGCTCATCACTTATTTGCTGACCGAATGATGAAATTTGGGATTGATCTCGAAGACGTATTTCAACTGCAGATGCACTATTTGAGGATTCCTGAAACAGCTTTTGTGCATGGGGTCGACCTACAAGCGCCAGCACGTCATCAAACTGACCGATTCCTGTTTCGTAAATGCCAGTCAGACGAAACTGCTCGATTTCAGGCGAACTTAGAGGCGATGGTAGTCCTTGTATGGTATAAGCAGTAAGCACGGAGTTGATATCAGCGTTCAAGGTTTTTGCCAAGGCGGCTCCTACCACAATTCCCGGCAACCCGCTGCTGTCGGTCGAGAGATCGTAAGTCCCCCGGTTTATATAGGTGCGGATGTCTGTGACGTCGCCGCTTTCGTCTACTCCCTTGACTAGGGTGCCCGTAACATCTTTGGGAGATTGCAGCATCGACTGACCGTTTACGACAGCTTGCGCTTCATCGATTTGTGGGAAAGAATCAAGATGTTTAAGCAAGGTATCCGCCCGATGGATAGTACCGTCATTGTACATAGTGACAGAAATATGGGGAGCAAAGCCCAATACTTTGTTATCTATCACCGACTTAAAGCCGTGGACTACCGAAAGGGCAATTAATAGTCCGGCCGACCCTACGGCAACGCCGGTAATGGCCATCGTCTTTATAAAAGAAAGGAAACGCGATCCTTTACGCTTCCCCCGAAAATAACGTTTGGCCAGATACCATTCGAAATTCATGTGCAGTTATTTGTTACTTTTTATTGGTTATTTGGTGCAGCTAATAAATAGAACATGCATTTATTTAGCTGGCAAATTTGAAAACGAATAACCGATCACCGTTAACCAATAACTATTTCTCCGGTTTCATCTGTGGGAAGAAAAGTACATCCCGGATAGAGTCGGAGTTGGTCATAATCATTGCCAATCGGTCGATGCCAATTCCGAGTCCGGCCGTCGGAGGCATGCCGTATTCCAGTGACTGCAAGAAATCTTCGTCGATGGTCATAGCTTCTTCATCGCCTTCAGCACGCAGGCGTGCCTGCTCTTCTAACCGCTTTCGCTGATCAATGGGATCGTTCAGCTCGGAAAAAGCATTAGCAATTTCTTTGCCGTTGCAGATACATTCGAAACGCTCAACCAATCCCTCTTTTTCGCGGTGTTTTTTCGCCAGCGGACTCATTTCAATAGGATAGTCCGTGATAAAGGTTGGCTGAATCAGTTTAGGCTCTACATGTTCGCCGAATATTTCATCAATAATCTTACCCTTGCCGAAGCTGTCTTCTATCTCAACATCCAGTTCATTAGCAATTTCTTTGAGTTCATCCAGATCTTTGCCGTACAAATCTTTCCCCGTTTCATCTTCAATTGCTTCAAACATCGGGATACGCGGCCAGGGACGAGAGAAATCAATTTCATTGTTGCCAACCTTAACTTTCGCGGAGTCGTGTAGCGTCTGAGCTACATTTTCGAGCATCTCTTCCACAAAATCCATCATCCAGTTGTAATCTTTATACGCGACGTAAAGCTCAACCTGGGTAAACTCGGGATTATGGAATCGTGAGAGTCCCTCGTTGCGAAAGTCCTTTGAAAATTCATAGACGCCATCGTATCCGCCTACAATCAGTCGCTTCAAGTACAGCTCATTCGCAATCCGCAGGTAGAGCTTCATATCCAGCGCATTGTGATGCGTCACAAAAGGCTCTGCCGAAGCTCCGCCGTAAATGGGCTGCAAAATCGGCGTTTCGACTTCCATATATCCCTTGTCATTCATATAGTTACGCATCGCCTGTACCATTTCAGTGCGCTTTTGAAAATCATTACGGACTTCGGGATTTACAATCAGATCGAGATATCGCTGGCGGTAGCGCTGTTCCTTATCGGTAAAAGCATCATAGACTTTAGTCTCTCCATCTTCTTCCACTTCTTTGGGAATGGGAATAGGGCGGAGGGTTTTGCTCAACAATTGAAACTCTTTCGCATACACGGTGGTCTCACCGGTACCGGTTTTAAAAACATGTCCTTTTATTCCGACAATATCGCCGATGTCGGTGAGCTTCTTAAAAACCTCATTATATTCTTCCTTGCCTACATCATTCTTGCGGATGTAAACCTGAATCTGTCCCTCTGAATCCTGCAGGTTAAAAAAGGTAGACCCTCCCATAATGCGTCGGGTCATCACACGTCCGGCCACCGAAACCTTTTCCACATCGTCCTCATCCTGATCGTCCTGTTTTATGAGCTCGGGATGATTAAGGATATATTTACTTTTATGAGTTACTTCGAAATCATAGGGATAAGGATCGTAACCCAACTCTCGCAGCTCCTGCAATTTTTCGAGGCGGATTTCGTGTTGTTCGCTTACTGAGGATTCAGTATTGCTCATGAGAAAGTCTAATTTGATTCTGTTTTTAAAAGGGGTTATTAAGTCGCTAAAAATAAAGAATTCATCGCAAAATTGTGATTTTTTTCTTAGTCGAAATAAATAGTTTCACAATACCATAAATTTGAAGATTTTCAGTGCTTAACTGACAAGCAACATCTAAATATGCACGCCATTTCCACAGATATAACTCAGAAATTGCCTTTCCGCGGACAGTTCGTCCTAACTCAAATTTGTGCAATTTCAGATGAAATACTGCTTAAGCTTAATGAAAAAGAGAAGCAGGAGCTGCAGACATTTAAAAGTCAGAAAAGACGAAAAGAGTATGTGACTTCAAGAATTCTGCTAAAAGAAATGGCACAGAAAATGGATATTGATGCTGATGCTTTGACAATTCTGAAAGACGATCTCGGCCAGCCGTATGGGATGGTCAACGCTAGGCGATTTAACATCAGTATTGCACATACCGATAAGCTGGTATTTTGTGGGATGACCCAAGGTAGGCCGATAGGTGTTGACCTGGAGCCCGCCGATCGAGAGGTCCCAGCGAAGTTAAAACCGCGGATTTGTCATCCCAAAGAGAATAGGCTGTTTGCTGAAATAAAACCAATTCGACTATGGACCGTCAAAGAAGCTTACATAAAATTGCGGGGACAGGGGCTTCGAATGAACATGAATGAAGTTTGCCTTACTGCCAAAGATGATGGCTTTTTCGTGGAAATAAATAATGACAAAAGAGCTAAAATTTGTAGTTTTCAGTCACAAGGCAACTGGTTGGCTATTGCTTATTATTTATAATTAAAATGATTTTCAGATTTTTATGAACATCACATCCTACTCTCGGGAAGAGATTGAAGAAGGGATCGCAAAAGCTCGAAAACATAATGAACAGAACGAGCACATTCGCCTTCTGTTTGCTCCTAAGCGAATCAACGAAGATAATTTTGAACGAACTTGCGATATCTACAGTCGCGTAGATATGTCCAATTTCGATACCGTTGTTATAGTTGAATCGTATGATGAGAAGCTTGACAAAAAGTTGCCGATGGCTTCCAATTCCTTTTTCGAAACACCTTTGGGAAAGGTGCCGGTAAATGATTATATGCGCAACGAATTTTGCGATGAGGATGATGATTTTTTTATTCACGACGAAGCCTTCGACAAAGATATCAGCCTCTTTCAGCAGCTAATGTTTTTGCAAACGCTTTCGGATGACTTTTCGGCCGTAAGTGTTCAAATTGCGGATAAGGATCCGGCCATCGTCAAAGAGCTGGCGTACGTGCTGGAGGAAGTTTTGGCCCCCCGTAATGCGCTAATCGTTTTTTGCTGTGAGCTCGATAATGATTGTAAAAAAGAATTTGAAAGAGTTCGGGAAATGGTGAAAAGCAACAACCAATCCGGGTTGATGAACTATCTGAACAGCGGAGAATCGCGCATTGACGGCACCACTTCGTTTATTGCCGGGGTTCTCGTTACAAATAAATGGGGACTCAAATTGAACTTTCTCGATAGCGAACGCGAAAACTACTCAGGAAGTCTGCTTACTGCTTTTGCCGATCGCGAACGCGTTATTTTTTAATTCACAATGAAAGCTCCGGAATCTTCAGTCATAGGTTTAGGAGGATTGGGAACAGTCCTTACCAAGGCTTTGGTTCGCTGCGATTTTCCGGTAAAAAGTATTTTTAATCGAACGGCAAGTAAAGCCGAAGCCCTTGCATCATCCACAGGCATCGAAAAGTGGGGAGCGTTTCCCTCTTCTTTGGATGAGTTGGGAAGCCTTATTTTTGTAACGGTTCCAGACAGTTCTATAGAAGCGGTTGCCGGTAAAATTGCCCAAATTGATGGTGAGACAGCCTATAAAGGACGAACGGTTGTCCACTGCTCGGGTAGCGAATCGGCTGATCTTCTGGGCCAGTTAAAATCTAAAGGAGCAGCAACAGCTTCCTTCCATCCGCTTCAAACATTTAGTAAAAATTCCAACCCCGATGTTTTTGAAGGGATATATTTCAGCCTTCAGGGTGATCTCAAGGCATTTCCTCCTTTACAAAAAGTAGCTCACCGGCTGGGAGCCCATACCTTTCAGATAACTCCGGAACAAAAATCCCAGCTCCACGCCGCTGCTGTTTTGAGCTCAAATTACTTGACGACGCTTTTACAAGCCGCGGTAGAAATCGGATCGACGGAAGGGCTCTCTCCCGAAAAAGTGAAGCAGGCATTGCTTCCGCTCGTCGAAACAACGCTGGAGAATGCAGAGCAATTTTCTTTTAATGAAGCATTAACAGGCCCTATCAAACGCGGAGATATCACTACCGTGGAGAAGCATTTGAACCTATTGGAAGGGCAAAATGAATTTCGAGAGCTCTATTGCGTGTTGGGATTACGAGCGCTTAAAATTACAGAATCTAGCGAGAAGCTGGATGCATCAACAATAAAAAAAATGCGCAAACTGTTGCAGTAATAGGACTCCTGAACTTTTTTCAGATTCTTTATTTATTCTCACTGGAAAAGCTTTATGAATGATTATTACGAACGCGTGTATGAAATTGTAGCTCAAATTCCGAAGGGCAAAGTTTCTACTTATGGAGCGATAGCCCGTCACCTGGGGATTGCTTCGGGAGCTCGAATGGTGGGGTATGCGCTCAATAACACCGGTGATCGTAATATTCCTGCTCATCGGGTGGTAAACCGGAAAGGAGAGTTAACCGGCCGTGCCCATTTTCCCGATGATACCATGCGCGAACGCCTGCAACAGGAGGACATTACCTTTGTTAATGAGTATCAAATTGATATTGAGGCCCATTATTGGGATCCTGCTAATAAATAAGCTGTCAATATGAATAATTCTGCTTCTATATTTAAGCCGCTGATTTTTGTAAGTGCAATATTTCTCATTGCGATGACTTTTCCACAACATGATATTTCTTCAACTTCCGAATCTGCTATCCCCGATGACAGTTTACTTCAGGATGTTACGGGAAGTGAACTGCAGGATGTTGTGAATTCTTATCAGGGTAAAAAAACGGTGCTGGTTAATGTGTGGGCTACTTGGTGTGCTCCGTGTGTTGAAGAGTTTCCTCATCTTGTAGAATTACAGGAAACCTATGAGGATGAGCTGCAAGTAATTTTTGTTTCCGCTGATTTCCCCGACAGCAGAGATCGGGCGCTATCTTTTCTGAAAGAACAAAACGTGGATTGGCCGACCTATTTTAAAACTGGAAAAGATCAGCCGTTCATAGAAGCTTTATCCGGTGAATGGAGTGGAGCGTTGCCCTTTACCAAGATTATAAATAAAGAAGGGAAAGTAGTTGCAAGCTGGGAACAAGGAGCTGATTACGAGAAATTTGAAACAAACATTAAAAAAGCAGTAACTAACTGAATGCCATGAAGATATATAAATTAGTTTTTATTGTACCTATTGTTCTATCCATTGGGTTATTAGCTTTTTTGCCGGTAGAAGAAGAACCCGGAGATCGACTGGAGATTGGAGCTAAGGCGCCTCTTACGAATGTGGAAGTTACAGATGTATCCGGTAAAAGGTTAACTCTTGAAAAAGTGGCCAAAGAAAATGGATTGCTGGTGAATTTTTCATGCAATACGTGTCCCTGGGTAGAGGCATGGGAAGATCGATATAATCCAATCGCAGATTTAGCCAGAGAGAATGATATTGGAGTCATTGCATTAAATTCCAATGCAGCAATTCGAGGTGATGGAGAATCGATGCAGGATATGCAGAAGCGGGCGGAGTCGAGCAGTTATGGTTTTTACTATGCGCTGGATGAACAAGCGAAACTTGCCGAAGCTTTTGGAGCGACCCGTACTCCGGATATTTTCTTATTCAACAGTGATATGGAGCTGGTTTACACCGGGGCTATTGATGACAATGCTAAATCAGCAAAAGAAGTTGATAATCCATATTTGGAAAACGCGATCAAAAATTTAGTGGACGGTAATGAGATCAATCCGGAAACCACAAAAGCTCTCGGCTGCACCATAAAATGGCCGGAATGAGACTAATTCTATTTGTAGGCTATTATATCCTCTATTAAGAGGGTGAAGATAGATCGAATTAACCTCAAATAATTTACCTTGAGGTAAGTTTCAGTTCCGAGAATTTTC
>CAZYOD010000079.1:8399-9631 GCA_964648635.1 uncultured Balneolaceae bacterium
AAGCCGGATAAGATTGGTAATCAATTCTAAATTGTAAGATATTTCCTTATTTTGAGGCTTGTCGCTTTTTGGCAGGCCTTCTATTTTTAATAAGGAAACTCGTAAAGCTACTATTTCAAGCTGACCCTGAACCTTTACGGTTCAACATCTGTAAGAAATAATTCTTATTAAGCTTTTAACTGAGCTTTTGCATCCAGACTATCTACCGGCTTGTGGGCAGGTGCGGCTTTTGTTTTGCAAACCTACAATGAGTAATAAATCGATAAATGCCTACTTGGACATTAAATACTGAGTTTACATTTGATGCCGCCCATCTGATTGAAGGTTATGACGGCAAGTGCGGACGTATGCACGGACATAGTTATAAAGTGCATGTAGAGGCGAAGTCTCATAAGCTGCACCCATCAAAATATCTTGATTCAGATGACATGGTTTGCGATTTCCGAGAATTAAAATGGGCTGCAAAAGGTTCTGAAAAAGGTGGCCTGGATCATTCAGTCTTGAATGAGGAGATGACAATAAATCCCACAGCAGAACGTATAGCAGAATTTATTTACAAGGAAACTAAGCAGCGTATCCCAAACAATATTAAGCTAAAAATAACTGTTTGGGAGACTGAAACCTGCTGGGTCGAATATACCGAAAACGATGTTTAACGAATTAGATCAGGAAAAACTGGAAGAGCTCATCGACCAGGATGAGATGAACGCGGTGGAATACCCGCTGATGGAGGATTTCTACACCATCCAGGGTGAAGGAGCACACAGTGGACGGCCGGCTTATTTCATTCGCACGGCCGGTTGTGACGTTAATTGCTGGTGGTGTGATGTGCAGGAAAGCTGGGACGAAGATGCCCATCCCAAAGAGACAGTTAGCAATATTGTAGAACGCGCCAAAGAAAGCGGGGCCGAATTCGCAGTGATTACCGGTGGAGAACCACTGTTGCACGATCTGGATCCGCTGACCTTCCAGCTTAAACAAGCGGGACTGCAGGTTCATATCGAAACCAGTGGCTCGTCGCCAATTTCCGGATATTTAGACTGGATAACTCTTTCACCTAAGAGATTTAAAGAGCCTACAGACGATATTTTTCCCTATGTGGATGAGCTGAAAGTAGTAGTGCTGACAAAAAAAGATCTGGAATGGGCAGAGAAAAATGCGGAAAAGTGCCCGGATAGTACCCAACTGCTATTGCAGCCCGAATGGGAAAAAGAGGGCGCCGTTGAACTTAT
>CAZYOD010000080.1:0-7598 GCA_964648635.1 uncultured Balneolaceae bacterium
CTAACTGTAAAGTAAATTTGATGAATTTTTATCGTCTTCAGAACCACTACTAAAGCAACAATAATTAAAATAAACCGGACTCCAATAGAGATGAAAAACTGCCAGTAAAATTGGGGCTGATCTTCTCCTCCTATTTTCCGGATTATGAAAAAATTACTGCTGACAAAGACAAAGCTGAGCAAATACGCTAGTAAAGCGGCAAATAAATACGATTGAATAGTGAAATAAGTGCCTGCCAGAAGAACCAGAAAGGCAATCAGTGAAAAACCTAGAAACTTGTATAATATACTTTGAAAACGTCGCTCCACCCCTGTCCTATTTTTTATTTAAGCGATCGTTAAGCTGAAAGATGAGAATAAAAATATTTACTATGCCAACGAGACAGCCGACTAAAAGCAGCCAGGGACTGGTTTCGAAATAATTATCCAACCAATATCCTATGAATATTGGAACCAGAATCCCGGCTGCAATTTCCCCCCCGAGCGATAGGAATTCTACATAATCAGTCGACTTTTTCCGGTTGCTCAATCTTTTTTAACTTTCTTTTTACCTGAGGTATCGGCACCGGTTTTATTGTCTTTTTTATTCTTTTTAGAAAAGCTGCTGGATATACCGTTGCTTTTAATTTTGCTTTCAATATTTTCGTTCATATGGAAAGATCCGTTAATTTGAGATCCCTCTTCTGCCAAAATTGTTTTGGTATAAATGTCGCCTTCCACAATAGCAGATTTACGAAGTATAAGCTTGTTAGTAACTCGCACTTCTCCATCAATTCTTCCGGCGATGTCAGCATCCGAAGCTTCAATATCTCCATCAACTTTTCCAGAAGATGAAACAATAATTTTACCTTTGGCTTTTGCTTCACCATCAAGTGTACCTGCGATACGAACATCGTTCTTCGTCTCGATGGTCCCACTCAAGATTGTTCCTTCACTTATCATGTTTACGGAGGGCAAGTTTTTTCCGGATTTGTTTGAATTCATAGGTTCCGTCTTTTTCTTGTTATTATTATTAAACATAAAATTCTTACGATTTAATTAGATACGTATTAGGATTTTGAGGTACGCCATTTTTCCAGATTTCTATATGCAGATGTGGACCTGAGCTCAATGCACCTACATCACCTGCTGTACCCAAAATGTCATCCTTTAAAACAATATCACCGACAGACTTTGACAAGCTTGCGGCATGCTTATATACTGCAATAATTCCATCGCCATGCTGTACATGCAACACAAAGCCGTAATTTATCGTCCAATCTTGGTTGACTACAGCACCATCGGCAATTGCTTTAAATGATGTTCCCTGCTGAGCGGCAATATCAATGCCGTAATGTCCATTCTCAGGATCGTAACCTCGAGTAAATGTACCCTCAATGGGGTAATCGGTCGGGAATTCGGGTAAACTTTGGAAAATTTTGGAAAAAATTATCTCGTTTTGAGATAGCATTCCTTTAGTGTTTACTTCAAAAGAGAAGTCAAGTTCCGAACTTTTTGGATTAGGGCCACTTAGGGAACTCGAATATGTATCATTTATAGAAAATGAGGTATCTGCCCCTGAAGCGATCACCCGTTGCATATCGGCAAGCTGAGAGTCTCTTGCCTCTAACGAATCTTTAAGCGCCTGAACTTTTTTAGATACATCAATTACGCGTTCGCGCAGCTGTGCATCCTCCCTGTTATATAACAGTCCGCTCATCGGAGTAAACATTACCAGTAACAGCGTAATTATTATAACGGAGATCAGCGAACCGTAGAAAAGATTCCAAAGCTTCGACGGTCGAAAATGATAAGAAGTCGAAGATTCAGGATCATCATCAAAAATGACGAAAGTCAGATCCTGGTCCTGATTGTTAAAAAGCCGTTTTAAAAATTCAAGCATAAGCGCTTTTAGTTTTTATGCCTCGGGAGTAGGTCCCCGATAGTTGAAAGGAACGTCAATCTGATCATTATCTGATATAGCCCCATTTTCGTCTTCGTAGCGTTTGATGTTTTCCGAAAGTGCATTTACCAACCGCTTGGCATGATCCGGCGTAAGCACCATACGCTTTACTACCTTGGCTTTGGGAGCGCCGGGCATCACCGAAATAAAATCAAGAATAAACTCCGATGGCGAATGCGATATCATCACCAGGTTGGAATAGGTTCCGGTTGCTTCATCTTCGGGAAGTTCAATCTGAATCTGTCCCTGCTTAAAATCTTGTGTTTGATCGGCCATAATAAACAATTCTTATTTATAAATTCCTCTGTTATTCTTCATCGTCCACAAATCCCTGCTCCTTCATCCATTCATCATTGAATATTTTGGAAACATAGCGTGTGCCGCTATCGGGCAAAATAATAACCATCAGATCGTCTTCTCCAAATTCATTATTTCGGGCATATTCCAGTGCCCCATAGACAGCAGCGCCGCAAGATCCGCCCACAAATAATCCTTCTTCCTTCGCTAGCCGTCTGGTCATCTTAAAAGCGTTTTCATCATTCACCTGTTCAACCGCATCCAACAGATCAAAATCCATATTTTCCGGAATGATATCTTCACCGATACCCTCTGTCAGATAAGGGTGAATTTCATCCTTATCAAATTCACCGGTTTCGAAATAATGTTTATAGATCGACCCCACGCTATCTACGCCGATAGTCTTAATTTTCTCATTCCGTTCTTTCAAATATTTGGATGTACCCGATATTGTACCGCCGGTACCCATCCCCGCCACATAATGAGTCACATTTCCATCGGTCTGTTCCCAAATCTCCGGACCTGTGGTTTCATAATGAGCCTGTGTATTGCTGGGGTTATCGTACTGATTTGGATAGTAGGAATTGGGAATCTCCTCACTTAATCGTTGAGCTACCGAATAGTAGCTTCGCGGATCATCGGGTTCTACGTCGGTGGGACAAACTTTAACTTCAGCTCCCAGTGCGCGCAGCAGATCGATTTTGGATTTACTTTGTTTGTCGGTCGTCGTAAAGATGCACTTATATCCTTTAATAATAGCGGCAAGAGCTAACCCCATACCTGTATTGCCCGAGGTACCTTCAATAATAGTCCCTCCCGGTTCGATAAGGCCTTTCTGCTCCGCATCCTCAATCATCTTAAGCCCGATACGATCTTTTACGCTTTGGCCGGGATTAAAATATTCAACTTTTACAAGTACGGTTCCCGCAAGCTCATCCACTACTTCATTAAGTTTTACTAGCGGAGTGTTGCCAATGGTCTCTAAAATTGAATTGTAGTACATCGTTTTAATTACGAATGGTGTTAAAAGTAAAGGTTCTTTATTTTGGAAACGGAATATAGGGATTTTGAATTGTCAACCCGAAAAAAGATCAAAAGAGATTTCTTATTCAGTAGAAAAATCTCTTTATTCGAAATGTCAACTCTTTTATCTTTGAAAGTAAAATTATCAGATAGAAATCAGATATATGTTTGTAGAACAACACAAACCCAAAGACTTTGATTGCGGATACAACCTTGACTGCATGATTGCTTCACTACCTCGCATCAAAGATCAGGATGAACGGGTAGAATATGCGAAACGTGCTGTAGGGCTGATTAAACAAAGTCACCCCAATTGGGTGGATGATGATGGAAAAAGCAAAGCCGCGTGGGAGCACTTCTTTACCCTTGCAGAATATGACCCCACTGAGTATGGTATTTACAATCCTTTTGATTCAGGCGAACGGGACGACGCAAAGTAAGCCGTTATCCCGCAACTACAGAGGCTTCTTTTTCTGACGGTTGATAATCCTTTTCAAGGAGACTAAAAAGCAGCTTATCACAAAATTTATCCTTTTTAATTACGTGCTCACGTAACTGACCTTCTTGTTTGAAACCAAGTTTTTCTACGCTTTCAATCCAAGAGGTATTAAAATCAAAGGCGGTGGTAGCTACTTTGTGCATCCCTTTATTATTAAAACAGTGAGAAAGCACAATTTTTAAGGCTTCCATATCATACCCCTCTCCCGCATATGTACGATCCCCTATGGTGCAATTTACGTAACATCTGCGATTATATTGGTCAATTGCATGAATATCCACGATACCGATAAGCTTGTCACTTTCGGCAAGGTGTATTTCAAAAAGCTCGTGCGTTTCATTCCGTTCATCTAACACCGACTTAATTCGCTTTAGAAAAGTATCGAAACTTTCATGTTGATGGGGATACTCAGAATCGTAGTAATTTAATTCTTTATCATTATTCCATTCATAATGAACAGACACATTCTGGAGATCAAATTCCTTGATTTCTACCATGGGAGATTAACTGTAGGTAATATTATACACTGAAATTTATTTCCTGCATTGTCTTAATCTTATCGTAGATATGCAAACACATTTATGCTTAGATTATTTGCCGGCTGGTTCCCAAAAAAATCCATTATTATTATGGAAAAATGAATTTTCAATTTATATTGAAAGTTATGAAAGTCTGTACTCAGGAACCCTATTAGTTCATGTCTGATAAGATTTTATCCGAAATAAACAATCAGTCCAACTCTATTGCCACTACGAATAATGGGCAAGAGCTGAAGCTATTTCTTTCTAATTTATTTCAGAATTCGACTCCTGAGTATGCCACTTTCAGCTTTACTCTGGATTCCATTGATCCCCTGGCCTACCTCGAGATGTGCTGGAATGAACACTCTTTTCAGTATTATTGGGAAAAGCCTGTTGATGAGTTTGCCATTGCAGCAGGCGAAGAATTATTGACAATTACGGCAACGGGATCAAGTCGGTTTGAGGAAATCAATTCTCAATTTGAACAAATTCGACAGTCAGTAGCCGAATTTTCTGAAGTTCCACATCCTTATACGGGGATGCTCTTTCTGGGCGGTTTTTCATTTTTTGATAAGATTAACAGTAAAAGATGGGATTCTTTTGCTCCGGCATCGTTCACCGTCCCCAAATGGATGATTATCAAAGACGGAAAATTTTCGGCTGTCACTTTAACTGTCGAACTCGAATCATTTCAGTCCCCGGAAACGCTCCACCGGCACCTGCAGAACGAGCTGAAAAAAATAGAGCAGACCCTGTCTTTTAAAAAGACTATTGACAAAAATAGATCTTCAAAAGAACAGCCTGCTATTCCCTTTCCTAAAAACGGAGTCGGATACAATAACTGGACCTCTTCTGTTGATAAAGCTAAGGAATTAATCCGCCTACAGCATTTTGACAAAATTGTTCTGGCCCGGGACATTTCAATTCAGAGAAACCCAAATATCGCCCCAACCCAAGTGCTTAATAAGCTTCGTCAGCAGTTTCATAACTGTTATAACTTTTTGATTCATAATTCATCCGGTAAAACATTCCTGGGGTCTACTCCCGAACGGTTGGGGGCGTTTCGTAACCGGCTACTTTTAACTGAGGCATTAGCCGGCAGTATACAGCGGGGAGAAACGGCTACCGAAGATACTTTTTTTGAGATGCATCTTTCCGGCAGCAGCAAAAATCGGGATGAACACAATTTTGTGATCAAAGATATTGAAGAGCGACTGCAACCTTATGCCAGCGAGTTAAATCGAAAAAATCAGCCTGAAATCAAAAAACTTTCAAATGTACAGCATCTGTACACCCCTATTCGGGCAAAACTTGACAAAGATACTAATATGCTGGATGTGATTAGCCGGCTGCATCCGACCCCAGCCGTAGGCGGTTATCCTTGGAAAAATGCAGCCCCATTTATTGATGAACTTGAAGATTTTGATCGCGGATGGTATGCCGGTCCGGTAGGATGGTTCAATACTAATAGAGATGGCGAGTTTGCCGTAGGAATCAGAAGCGGCCTCTTTACAAAAGATGAAGCACACTTTTTTGCTGGATGCGGTATCGTGGAAGGTTCAGATCCCCAGGCCGAATGGGAAGAAACCAATCTTAAATTAAAGCCGATGCTTTCTGCCCTGCAATATGACTGATTCCCATTCCGGCGATACAGCATTTAAATGGACAACAACTTTTTTTAAAGCTCTTCAAAAGCGTGGAGTACGGCATATCGTTATTTCTCCCGGTTCCCGATCCACTCCTTTAACGCTGGCTGCTGCCTCTAATAAACATTTTAAAAAACATGTAATACTGGATGAGCGATCGGCGGCTTTTACGGCTCTTGGCATTGCAAAAGCCACAAATATACCGGCTGTATTGATCTGCACCTCGGGAACCGCTGCCGCGAATTACTACCCGGCGGTTATTGAATCGCGTCAATCGGGCGTACCGATGATTTTAGCCACGGCAGATCGACCGCCCCATCTGCGCGCCACCGGGGCTAATCAAGCTATTGATCAGCTTAAAATGTTTGGGGATTACCCCGTCTTCTTTCACGAGGTCGGCGAACCAAGAGCAAAAAATAATGACTTAAATCGCCTGAAGGTATTAGCCCGGCAAGCCGTTTCCATTTCGCTAGAAAAACGCGGGCCCGTGCATCTGAACTTCCCTTTCAGAAAACCACTGGAGCCAAATTCAGAGCTCCTTGACGACAATCATGAGGTGCAACCTGCTGCGACAGATTCGCTTACATCGCTATCCTCACTGCAGCTGGCAAAATCTGTTCAAAATGATATCTCTGATGCACAGCGGCCGTTGATTATCGTAGGTCCCCTGGCTCCCAAAGACGATACTGAATCTATTGCCCGATTAGCCGGACAAATTAGTGCGCCTGTTCTTGCAGAATCCTCTATTGACGCTCAAAATTGTATAAGTGGATTTGCCGGCTTTCTTCGAAACAAACAATTGTGTTCAGAACTTGAACCTGATCTCATTCTGCGATTTGGTTTTCAGCCGACCACAAAAGCATTAGAACTGGGATTAAATAACTGGGCGCCGGGTTCTCATTACCATTTTGCAAGTACCCACGAATGGCAGGATGCCACATTCTCGGCCGCCGAGCGAATTCCGTGGATGGGGCAAGTAATTCATTTCGGCGATTTCCAATCCCCCCAAAATATAAAGTGGCTGAAGCAATGGAAATCTGTAGAAGAAGACTTTGGGGGCCATGTTGAAAAATCGATGCAGCAAGAAACTGCACTGACGGATGGAGCCGTTTATGACCACATTTCTCCTCAAATTCCAGAAAAATCTTTTATTGCAGTTTCCAATTCATTTCCTGCTCGCGACATCCATCTTTTTGGGCAGCGATCTGCACGTATTCCTCTGTATCAAAACCGTGGAGTCAGCGGTATCGATGGTGTTACTTCTACGGCAATCGGTTTGTCACTGAGTCTGCAAAAGCCGGGCGTGCTTTTTACCGGAGATTTGGCTTTTCTACACGATACCAATGCTCTGCTCAATCAGAATAAAGTTGAGCATCCTCTCACTATTATAGTGATAAATAACTCCGGTGGATCCATTTTTCGCATGCTTCCCATCAAGCAGCACAACAAATATTTTGAACCTTATTTTGAAACCCCGCAATCGGTCGACATTCAAAAATTAACAGCTTCGTACAACATCCCTTATCTGGGTATTAAAAGCCATTCAAAGCTTGCCGAATTTCAACTGTCCGATTGGGTCGCAGAACATCACGGACTCTCGGTCATTGAGTGCAAAACCGATGCTGATGCCTCAATGAAGCTTCGAAAAAAGCTGTGGGCTTTTCAGTGATG
>CAZYOD010000080.1:7698-9630 GCA_964648635.1 uncultured Balneolaceae bacterium
GGGATTGATTTTGGAAAGTACCACCTGCGGCATTACAGATCCCGATAAACGTACCGAGCGTCAGAACGTTGATGCCGAACGAGCGGAATCCATTCGGAAAAATTTTACGCAGTTTTTATCGCGGTGGAAGGAGCTGGATTTGTTTAAATCTCCGGTGCCCGTAGATCAGTCGCTTGCCGAAAGGTATCACCAAGTTCAGGAAGTGCAATCACCGGAGGCACTGGCGGCTTCACTTCGCGGCTTTGGAACGGGAACCATGACGCCGACCTGCGATGGGTTGAAACAGCTGGATTTACCGGTGCTGCTGTTGGCCGGATCTTCGGATGAAAAATACCAGCAGATAAACAGTGATTTGGCAGAACAATTTCCAAATGCTACTTTCTCATCTATTAAAGCGGGGCACCGCTCGCACCTGGACAATCCCCTGGCTTTTTTATCAGAACTCAAAAATTTTATTCGGATTCACAGCTAGTTACTCCAAACTCACGACTCAATACTTAAAGCTCAAGACTAACTATCATGAACTGGAAAACCGTCAAAGAATACGAAGATATCACCTTTAAGAAGTCAAATGGCGTGGCACGCATTGCATTTAATCGCCCGGAAATTCGCAATGCCTTTCGTCCCAAAACACTGTTTGAGCTCCAAGATGCTTTTATGGATGTTCGCGAAGATTCAAGCATTGGCGTGGTTTTGCTGACGGGCGAAGGTCCTTCTCCAAAAGACGGGAAATGGGCATTCTGCTCCGGCGGTGATCAAAATGTCAGAGGCAGCGCAGGTTATAAAGATGAGACCGGAACGCCGCGCCTTAACGTGCTGGATTTGCAGCGGCTCATCCGCTTTATGGGCAAGGTGGTAATTGCCGTAGTTCCGGGATGGGCTGTAGGTGGCGGACACAGCCTGCATGTAGTTTGTGATCTGACAATTGCCAGTAAAGAACACGCCATTTTTAAACAGACTGATGCCGATGTGGCCAGCTTTGACGGCGGATTCGGCTCTGCCCTGCTGGCGCGTCAGGTGGGACAAAAAAAGGCACGCGAAATATTCTTTCTCGGTCGGAATTATTCGGCCCAAGAAGCCTATGATATGGGAATGGTGAATGTAGTTGTTCCGCACGATGATCTGGAGGAAACGGCTTACCAATGGGCGCAGGAAATCTTGGAAAAAAGTCCGACGGCTATTCGCATGATTAAGTATGCCTTTAATCTCATAGATGATGGGATGGTGGGTCAGCAGGTATTTTCGGGCGAAGCCACCCGTCTGGCGTACATGACCGATGAGGCCGCTGAAGGACGTGATGCGTTCCTCGAGAAGCGCAAACCGAACTGGGATGACTATCCGTGGATTGGTTGAAGATTTTACCAATAGGCGCAGAGATCACTAAATTTCTTAGTCTTGGAAGTTTTAGCAGTGAATGATATAACAATCAACGCGGTTCTAAGTTAAAGAGAATCTGAATCGTAATAGTCAAGAGTATGCTTTCATCAAGATTGAGTGCCTGTATAATTGCTGTTGCTGCAATTTTCATCTTAAAACCTGATACTTCCAAAGCTCAAGCCAATCCGCAAGGCGGAGACAATTTTGGAATCGGAATTATTATTGGTGAACCTACAGGGCTTTCGGTCAAATCGTGGAATGGCGATCAAACCGCTTTCGGAATCGGCGCCGCCTGGTCACTGACGGAACGAGAAGCGATCCATCTGCACGGAGATTTTTTGATGCACTCGTGGTTTGAAGATGTGGATACCGGCAGGCTGGCTTTTTACTACGGCATTGGCGGAAGAGTCATATTTACGGATGACGCTAAAATCGGAGCACGCATTCCACTAGGATTGAACTATGTTTTTGATGATCTCCCTTTTGACCTTTTTGTCGAAGCAGCTCCAATATTGGATCTTACTCCTGATATTGAGTTTGCAGGCAACGGCGGAA
>CAZYOD010000081.1:0-4129 GCA_964648635.1 uncultured Balneolaceae bacterium
ATAATTAATGAATTACTTACCGGCTAATCTAATAATTTATGGCTGATAGCGTTAGCCATCCTACAAAATTAGTGGTAAATTTAGCGTCTGAATAAATAACCTCTTATAACAGATTTTTTTATGAAACCTTCTCGATTTTTTGCTTATGCCTCTGCCGTGGTCCTCATCGCCGCCGGGGCTATTTGGTATATCGTCAATAATTATTATGATCAACAAGATGCGCAATCCACAGCTACAGCTGATGTGGTAATGTATAAAAATGCCGGGTGTGAGTGCTGCGACAAATGGGCTTCATACATGCAGGGCAGTGGGTATTCGGTAGAGATAGTTGCGGCTCAAAATTTATCGGGCATTAAAGCTGATCAGGGAATCCCACAAAACATGGGTGCTTGCCACACGGCTCTTGTTGGCGATTATGTGGTTGAAGGACATGTTCCTGCCGAAGACATCTTGCGTCTGCTTAAAGAATCACCCGATGCAAAGGGATTAGTGGTTCCCGGGATGCCCGCCAGCTCTCCCGGTATGAATACCGCTCTGGGGGAGCCTTATGAGGTCTATCTTTTGAAAGATGATGGAAGTACCGAAGTTTATGCTCGTCACTGATAAAAGCTTGCCGAATATGAAGTCTATAATTTCAAATTTATTCTATTCACTGGTCGGATTGTTGCTACTTTTTGTGGTTGCCGGATGCTCGTCCGATCAAAAAGAACAGACTACCCCAACGAAGCCGCTCGAACAGTTGGATCCTGCCTCTGCTCGTTTATATCCTGCGCAGCGAGAGGCCAAAGCGCGCGATTTTGAGGTTGATTTAGTTGATGGGAAACGTTTTTCATTGTCTGACCAAAAGGGAAAGGTAATCTTATTGAATATCTGGGCTACGTGGTGTGCCCCTTGCCGAGAGGAGACGCCGGATCTGCAGGAGCTATACACCAAGTATAAAGATGAAGGATTTTTGGTGTTAGGGGTATCTATTGATAAGCAGGGGGAGTCGGTTGTGAAACCGTTTATGGAAGAATATGGAGTTACCTATCCTATGGTAATTGACAGGGGGACTATCATGGACAAATATGGTCCAACAATGGGCGTTCCAACTACCTATATCATCGGAAAAGAAGGAAACCTGCAATACTTCGCCGTGGGAGCCCTGACTAATACCGAGCTGGAACCTCGCATAAAAGAACTGCTGGATGTCTAATGTGAAAGCCAGTAAGAGCTAATATCCATCAGGATTTTGGGACTGCCAACGCCAAGCATCGCGGCACATGTCTACCAAGTCATGTTTTGCGTTCCATCCGAGTTCATGTTCAGCTTTGGTCGGATCAGCATAGTTTATAGCAATATCACCGGGACGTCGATCGGTAATTTGGTAGGGCACGTCTCGTCCCGAAGCTTCTTCGAAAGCTTTTACCACATCGAGTACGCTGTATCCGGTTCCTGTTCCTAAATTGTAAGTGACAACGCCGGGATTATCTTCAAGTGTTTCAAGTGCTTTAAGGTGCCCTCGGGCCAGATCTACCACATGAATATAATCCCTAACGCCGGTGCCGTCGTGGGTGGGATAGTCATCCCCAAACACCGATAACTGATCCAACTTACCTACAGCTACCTGCGTGATGTAGGGCATGAGGTTGTTGGGAATATCATTGGGATCTTCGCCGATGCGTCCGCTTTGGTGTGCGCCCACGGGATTAAAGTAACGAAGCAATGCTACATTCCAGCTGTTGTCGGAAATGTACAGATCGCGCAAAATTTCTTCGATGAAAAGTTTGGTACGTCCATACGGATTGGTCGTTGAGAGGGGAAAGTCCTCTTTTACGGGTACCTCCTCGGGATCTCCGTAAACAGTAGAAGAGGAGCTGAAGACGATATTTTTAACTCCATGTTTTCGCATTACCTCACACAGGTAAATAGTTCCCGTAATATTGTTATGATAATATTCCAGAGGTTTTTCAACCGATTCGCCCACGGCTTTATATCCGGCGAAATGTATAACGGAGCTGATATTGTGCTTTGAAAAAATTTCATCAAGCGCTTGTTTGTCAAGCAGGTCGGTCTTGTAAAAAGTAACAGACTTTCCGGTAATTTCTTCAACCCGGTTGAGCGCCTCCTTTTTACTGTTGCTCAAGTTATCTACGACAATGACATCTTTATCATCGTTGAGCAATTCCACCACGGTATGACTACCTATAAATCCTGCTCCGCCTGTAACTAAAATTTCCATAAAAGGTTTAAAACTATTTGTCTTGTGAAGTGAGAAAATTTAAAATGAAGCTAAGATAGGCTAAATGCAATCTTGCGGATTAATTTTGGTTATCAGCCAGTTGCGTAAGCTCATTTTGGATAGTCTTACACATCTCATGCATCTTATCAGCTGATTTTTTCAGCTCTTTTGTTTCGACCTCTTCTCTAAGAAGCGTCTTGGCCTCTTCATATTGTTCAACGACCTCGTCAGCTCCCATCATTTGAGCACCGGGTTTAATTTTGTGTCCCGCTTTACGAAGATCTTCCATATTTCTATCCAATAAGTGGACGCGAAAATTCTCAATAAATTCATCAAACGAAGTAACGCCCGCTTTACAGAAATCCTTCACATACTTGGTATCACCATAAAGCATGTCCGTAATTTTTTTCGGATCAATAAAATTGTAATCCATAAATAAAGCTGGTTAAAATATGCTGAATGACGGAAATTCGATCAAGGAAGTTAATAAAATGTTATCGAAGAAACTTAACTATTGTTAAAGGTGCGAAGCATCGCCTTAATTTTGAGGCTCTTTAATACCGTGAGGAGTAGGTTTACCGTCTTTTAAATGCACAAAAACAATTTTATCAATTTTAATAATTGTTTCTTTTGAAAACTTGTTTCGAACTTCGCATCGTACGGTAATGGATGTGCGACCGAAATTTACCGTTTCCATACCGATTTCAAGAATGTCTCCGAGCCCGGCAGAACTGACGAAATTTATCTCCGTCATATATTTTGTCACGATGTTTCCTTTGCCCAATTGGCAAGTAGCAAAAATGGCTGCTTCCTCATCGATCCAGCTTAAAACGGATCCCCCGAAAAGCGTGCCATGCGCATTTAAATCCTGTGGTTTAATTAGTTTTCGGCTAAAAAATCTCATTGGTGTATTATTAGATTGGTGATTAAATCAATTTAAGGCGTTGGTATTGAATTACAAATCTTGCTGTATCCATTCGGCCAACTCTTTCCAAAGGGTTGGGCGGAAATCCTCTTTCAGAAATCCAAAGTGCCCGAAGGCGTTATTGTCATAATCAGATGGAGATATAATTTTAAATTCTGTTTTGGCGGCCGGATAATAAGAGAGCAATTTTTCTGCGGCTGCAGGCGGTCCAAAGTAACGATCATCCGAGAATCCCACCGAAAGTAAAGGAAAAGAGAGTTGTTTATAGCGTTTTTGATCTTGCGGAGAAATAAAATCCCAAAGGTAATTCGAAGACTTTCCCCATCGGGCCCATTGCCGGGCTACTCCGCTGGGGATGTTTACCGAGGAAAGCCCTAAAGCCCGGGCGGGAAAATCATCGAACAGAGGCACAACCATCGGGATCAAGTTCCAGACCAGCCAAAGTCCCCAGCGCTGCGGGCGGGGCCAAAGTTTCCAGTATCCCGATTGGCAGGCAACAAAAATTGCTTTATCGACTTGAGAAACGTCTGGAGCCAATCCGACAAGTTGCCCGCCGCAGCTGTGTGCCAAGTATATTAGTTGCTGGGGCTGCCATCTATTCACAGCGTGGTTGAGTGCCGCGTTAATATCCTGTTTGCCCCAGTCGGTCATTCGAATATCGGATCCGGAAATGGTATTGCTTTGTGATTCGTGAACGCCGCGATAATCAAAAGTGAGTACAGAAAATCCCTGTTCGGCAAAGAACCGGGCCAGTTTAAAGTAGATATATCGGGGGACTCCAAGGGCAGATGCTAAGATTATAGTTTTAGAAAATGACCTGCCCGGCAGAAAAAGGGTAGCGGCCAGCGGAAAGCCATCCTCGGTCTCAATGGTTATATGTTCTTCTTCAACAGAAATAAAGAGTGGAACTAATTCTTTCGGGTTTTGGCTCCCAAAGTTCAACCTTGTTGTTTTCGGGATCAAGTATCCAAGCAAACTTTCCG
>CAZYOD010000081.1:4139-9552 GCA_964648635.1 uncultured Balneolaceae bacterium
CAGGCACTGCTCAAAATAAGAGATTGCCTCTTCGTACTTTTCGAGATGCTTTAAAATAAAACCGATGTTGTTATATGCCTCATAAAAGTCGGGATCAAGTTCGATCGCTTTTTTATATGCGCGACCCGCTTTAACGGTATCGTTCAGTCGCAAATGATGATTTCCCAAGTTGAAAAAGCCCATGGGATCTTCGGGATTAATTTTGGTGATATATTGGAAAAGCTCACCGGCCTTTTCATTTTCCTCGGCCAGTTCATAAATATCAGCCAAATTGTTCAGGGCGGGAACATAGTCAGGCTGAATATCGAGTGCATTGAGATAATGATTAACAGCTTTTTCGACCTGCTCTTGTTCAAAGAAAGTATTCGCCAGATTAAAATGAACTTTAAAATCATCCGGATTTTGACCCAGTGATTTCTGATAGTTTTCCACTGCTTTATCATACTCTCCGAGCAGGTGATATCCGACTCCCAACTCATTAAGCAAAGCTGCATTTTTCGGTGAATCTTTTAACTCTTTTTTGATGTCTGAAATCTGTTCTTCGATCTGTTTCATAGGGGCTTAAAATAAGAAATGATGATGAGAAAAAAGAGACAGTTAGCCGGTAGTTTTTGATTGACCGATAAACAGGAAGTATGACCACAAACCCAGGTATGCCGGGTTCATTTCTGTTTTCTTTGGATGAAAATACTGTTTGAGCCTCGGCAGTAGGGTGCCTCCGAAATTGACGTGATTCTTTTCCATCCATCGCCTGAACCAGCCAAAGGGGGAGGCATGGAAATCCACGACTGCAATATAGCCACCCGGTTTTAAATCGTTGATAAGCTCATCAAAAATAATTTCGTACTGTTCGCCCATCATAGTTAAAGAGTAAGAAAGCAGAATCAGATCAAATGAATCGTTTTGCTGATGGGAGCCATATCTGGCATTGCACAGTGTTACATTATCATTTACAGGGATTTTCTCTTCTGCAATATTCAGCATCTCTTTTGAGAGATCGATTCCCAGAATTTTCGCATCGGGGATTTGCTGTTGCAGTTGCAGGATATTTTTTCCCGTACCACATCCCACTTCCATAATGTGCGGTTTAGATGGCAAGTCAGGGATCATCTTCAGAATAGAATCTCGTCCAAATAAAAAGCACCAGCGCGTAGCGTCATAGATGTAAGAATGGAAGCGGTAATACTTTTCCACTTGAGCATTATGGGAGTTCGCACTGTTTGTGTAATCAGTCATTGCACAATTCCCAGTTGTGTAGATTCGTAAGTGCCCACCCGGTCTTTTTGATGGGCTTCTCGTGAGATCTCCCGATGAAATTCGACATTATCAAAAACGAAGTCAGGTAGGAATTCCAGAATTGAACCGGCTGACCGAAATAATATCCTGGTACCGGATTTGGCATTAGCTAATATTTGATTCCACTCCTCTGCCAATAATTTTGGACGTCCAACCATCCAATCCTGGTGATCCAAAAGTATAAAATGAGAATAAGTGCCGGGATTCCTTTTTAGATAATCAAGCAGGCTTGTGGTGTGAATATTTACTCGATTCGTTTTGCGGGACAGTTTTTTAAAATGTGGCTTACGAAGATAATTGGGGCAGCAATCTTTGGTATATTTGCCAGTCAGATAAACCCGCCAAAAGTAATTATCTGTGATCGGACGTTTAGTAAAAATATGTTTTAGGGATTGCCGAATATAATGCAAAAGTCCGCCTTGGTATTCACTTTCAACCATCTTGCGCTGGGCTGAAGGCACGCCAAGCATTGTCATGGTAGCATGCTGACGTATCAGCCATTTCGAAAAGGTAGTCCAAAGCCGAGGCTCAATTTCTTTAAAATAGTAGTTCTGTTCTTCCAGGCTGTCGGCATTTAAAAGTTTTTGAACCAGCTGGTTCAATCCTTTTTGTTGGATACGGTTGTACATCATCAATGCCACCTTGCCCGAAGTTCCGCTGAAATAGAAGCTCGGTCGGGTAGAGGTAGGAGTAAAGCTAGAAATGTTTTGATCCCAGTATTTTTGCATGGGGGCGGAAAGGTAAGAACGTAAGCTGCGTTGGTAGATAAGTTCGGCTCCGCGTTTTTTCCCATCCCCGAAAAAATCCCAAAGCAGCTGATAATTTTTATTTTCATATAAGGCAATCTTGAACTCCAGTAAAGCATTTTGCGCAGGATTGGAATCTACACAATGAATCTCCAGGGGATCATCTAGTAAGTAATCCAGCGCATTGCAACCGGCACTGGTGAGCATTACCACATTACTGCTAGAGTCTAGCTCCAGGAGGTCTCGATCAATCCGGGGATCTTCCCAACAGGTATTATATACCAGGTTGTTGGATATGACCGACTTAAAGATGCGGTGCTGAAAATTTTCTATTATATCTGATAGAGTTGTCATGCCGCCAAACCTAACATCCTAATATGTAATGGGTATGAATAAGGTACTAGCAAATCATTAATATTTAGGGCTGTGATTAAATCTAATATTTGTATCTTTTAGTAAACATAAACCAGTACGATAATTATGGCAGGAAAGGATAAAAATTCGGAAGAACAATCGGAAAAACGTAGCAAGATTAAAGGGTATGAAGAGTTGATTGACCGGCTTAAAAAGGAGCGGGAAGAGCTTCAAAATGAATTAAACAGAGATTACCGCGAAGCGCGCCGATATGTACGGTCTCATCCTGTAGAGGGAGTAATTTACGCCTTTGTCGGTGGCGTTGCGCTGGGGTATATGTTAGGAAAATCAGGCCGTAAGTAACCAATTAACTTTAAAGTTTAAATTTATTTGCTGTGGACACACCTACGATGAATTCTGACCAACTTGATGAATTATTTGAGCGCGTGGATGCGCTCAGGGGGTATCTTTGACTATGAGCAGCGCAAAGTAAAAATTATAGAGCTGCAAGAGCAGACGCAGAATCCTAATTTTTGGGATGATCCCGATGAGGCCCGTCGGATTATGAAAAAGCTGGATCACGAGAAAAACATGGTGGCCAGCTGGGATAAATTGAATGAGCTACGGGATAGCATAAAAGTTTATCAGGAGTTCATGGACGAAGGTGAAGATGTAGAAGATGAACTCCGGCAGGAAATAAAAAAACTTGAGAAAGGTGTAGAAGCTCTTGAGCTCAAAAATATGTTGCGGGGCGAAGACGATCACCGCGACGCCATTCTCACTTTTAATCCCGGAGCGGGCGGAACCGAAAGCCAGGATTGGGCTGAAATGCTTTATCGCATGTACACTCGTTGGGCTAAAAATAATGATTACGATGTCTCCGTCATGGAATACCAGCAGGGTGATGTAGCGGGATTAAAAAGTGCGACGATCCAAGTGGAAGGCGAATTTGCCTATGGATATCTGAAAGCCGAAAGCGGAGTACACCGATTGGTGCGAATTTCTCCGTTTGATAGTAACTCTCGGCGACACACTTCCTTTTGCTCAGTCTTTGTTTCGCCGGTTGTTGACGACAGTATCGAAGTGGATATTGATGAAAGTAAGGTAGAGTTGCAGCGGTTTCGGGCAAGCGGAGCAGGCGGACAGCATGTTAATAAAACAGAAACAGCTGTTCGACTTATTTGGGAAGGTGAATTATCCGATGGAACTAAGGAACGGGTAGTTGCTGAGTGTCAGCAGGAACGATCCCAAAAACAGAATCGTGAAAAAGCGATGACGCTGCTAAAATCGAAGATCTATGAGCTGGAAAAACAGATCAAGGAGCGGAACAAGCAAAAGCTTGAAGATTCTAAGAAGAATATTGAGTGGGGATCGCAAATTCGTTCTTACGTATTTCATCCCTACAACATGGTTAAGGATCACCGCACCGATTTTGAAACTTCAAATGTAGAAGCGGTGATGGATGGCGACCTGGATGAGTTTATTAATGCTTATTTGCTGTCTATCTCCGCCACGGAAAAAACAGAATAATGACTACAGTAGGAGTTACAGGAGGTATAGGGAGCGGCAAGTCCACGGTTTGCCAAGTATGGGCCGACCTGGGGGCTTATGTTTTAAATGCTGATGAATTAGCCAAGCAGGTTATGGCGAGTGATCCCGAAATAAAAAAGCAGCTGGTTGATACCTTCGGTGAAACGACTTTTCGGGAGGATGGAGAGCTAAATAGACAGTTTTTGGCCCGTGAAGCATTCGAGAAGGGGCGAGTAAAAGAATTAAATGCGATTGTACATCCCAGGCTGCCGAGGGCGGCTTCAGAGAAAATGAAAGAAGCTGAACAAGCGGGGTATGAGGTTTTTGTTTATGAAGCGGCTCTTCTGCTCGAGAATATCGAGCCCGGCGATCTGGATTTTGTAGTGTTGGTTTTGGCGGATGAATCCCGCCGTCTCGAGCGCGTTCAGCAACGGGATGACAGTACTGTTTCAGAGATTAAAGAGCGGATGAATAAACAGCGAGATTTTGAAAAAGCCACTGAAAGAGTGGATTATGTGATCCGAAATAACGGCACACTTGTGGAACTGCAAAAGAAAGCCGAATTTATATATCAAAACTTTTTAAGCGCAAAAGGAAAAATTAACCCTAAAAATTTTAACTAAAGGGTATGGTAGAACGAAATTCAAACAGAGTGATTACCCTGGAAGAGTACATTATTCAGGGGCAGAATAAATTTCCGGGTGCCACCGGTGAGCTCTCACAGCTTCTGAGAGATATCGGCTTGGCGGCGAAAATTATTTCAAGAGAGGTTAACAAGGCCGGAATCACTAACATCTTAGGTGAAGACGGTTCCACAAATGTGCATGGTGAATCGGTAAAAAAGCTGGATCTGTTTGCCGACAAGCAGCTTATTTCGGCCCTTAACAGATCAGAAATTACGTGTATGGTGATTTCTGAAGAAAATGACGGCATTGTAGAATTGGATAACGACGGCGGAAAATATATTGTATATCTGGATCCGCTGGACGGCTCTTCAAATATCGATGTGAATGTTTCTATCGGAAGCATCTTTTCTATTTATATGCGGAAAAGTTCGAGCTCGGAAGTACTGACGAAAGAGGATGCCCTTCAGCCGGGTACTAAACAGGTAGCTGCGGGATATGTGCTCTATGGGTCGAGTACATTGATGGCTTATACGACGGGAGTGGGCGTTTCTGTGTTTACCTTAGATCCCAGTATTGGTGAGTTTATCTTATCGGATGATAATGTGACCATCCCCGAAGAGGGGAAAATTTACAGCGTGAATGAGGGTAGTTACCATTCGTGGGAGGAGGGACTGAAACAATATGTTAAATACTGCCAGGTTGAAGATCCGAAAACCAATCGCCCGTATAAAGCGCGGTATATTGGTTCGATGGTAGCCGATGTGCATCGCACACTAAAAACGGGTGGGATTTTTATTTATCCCAATAGCAGTCAATATCCCAATGGAAAACTGCGGCTGATGTACGAATGTAATCCGCTGA
>CAZYOD010000082.1:0-2916 GCA_964648635.1 uncultured Balneolaceae bacterium
CTTGGCGGGTGACCTCTGTTGCCAATTCCAGGCCGACCATATCATCCCAGTTTTTGGCTTTTTCTACCAGTTTCCCCTCATCAAGTTCGGTGGAGGAAATTACGGCATTCATCACGCCTTTGCTGCGAATGTGGCGTACTAGCTTTCGTGTATCAATTCCGGTGATCCCGACTACCTCATTTCGTTCGAGGTATTTCTGTAAGTTTCCGTCCGCTTGCGGGTTGCTATGCTCCCATGAAAACGAGCGTACGATGAGCCCGGAAATCATCACTTTTCGGGCTTCGTCGTCGCGACTCATGGTGCCGTAATTTCCAATGTGAGGATAGGTCATCATCATAAGCTGACCATAGTAGCTGGGGTCGGTGAAAATTTCCTGATAGCCGACCATACTGGTGTTGAAGCAAAGTTCGCCGCCTGTGATGCCTTTTTTACCAATAGCATATCCGTGCTCAACGGTGCCGTCGGACAAAGCAATGACAGCTTTATCTCTGGAATAAAGTGACATAGTAAGGTTTAAATGTGGTTAGAAAGTTGAAGTTCAGGCATAAAAAAAATCCGACAACAGAAACTGTGTCGGATTTCAGAAAAGGAAATGGTGTGTTACACTTCCGATGACGATCAGAAGTTCGAATATTTTTATCGCGGCAGGATTTTCTGCCGCCCAATGTTAAAATCCTTTCGTTAGGGATCAAAAGTTAACGAGTAATGCCATCATTTGAATTTTGTGCGTACCGGAGTGACTCCAGCGCAAAACTGTATAAAGATACAAATCGAACTTTCTTTTTCAAAGGGATTTTTGATCCGTTTTAATTACTGAGAGGGGCGGCTTTGAATGATAAATTCTTTATTCCAATTATCGTAAGAAACCCACAACTGGTTTGGCTGGCAACAAACCTGGCAGTCTTCGATATAGGTTTGCGTATTTCCCTGAGAAGGATCAACAAAGGTGTGATTGATCTCACCGCAGTACGCGCAGCGATATTCGGCTCCTTGTGATTCGATTTTGTTCTTCATCCTTAGATCTCCCAGTTGTAAGGGGAATTGAGTAGTGAGTAACGAGTGATGAGTAGTTGGAATTGCAAATTATTACTCTTGCTCGTTATAAGAAAAGGCACCGCAGCAGAGCAACGGTGCCAGAAAGTTACTGTTTTCTACTTGTTACTCATTACTTATCACTGCTCACCAAAGAAGCATCTTCATACAGAATACGCTGCCGCCGCTTTTTAGAAATTCATATGTGCTTACTTCATGTACCGAAAATCCCAGATCGCGTAAATTTTTGTTTACGTCCGTGCAACCCTGCTGGATGATTACATTACGTCCGTCGGGACAAGAGGCATTGCAGGCAAACAGTTCTTCCGCTTCGTACTTTGATGCGTGAATGACATTTTCGAATACTGTATCAATTAACTCTAGTCCCTGCTCTGTAAAAGCTTCGGGATAAATAAGGGCCGTATTCTCATCCAACACGGAAAGACATGTATCCAGGTGATAAAAAGACTCGTTGACAAGTTCCAGGGCGATAACCGGCACCTCGTAGGTGTCCGAAATAGTTTCATAGGCCTCTACCGATGACCGGTAACCGTATCCGCCCCAAAGCATGCGCTTGCCGGTATGCCAGATGGCATCGCCGCATCCCTCAAAATCAGAGATTCCATTTTCATCAAGGTAATGCATTTCGTAGCCATGCTGACGGTACCACTGTTCAATGTATGGCACCTCTTCTTTGCGCTGATTGGCATGCATGATGCTCATAAAAACGTGGCGCTTACCGTCTTCGTCTATATATGGCAGGCTTTGGTTGGCACAAAACACCATATCCGGCAGTCCTTCCTGATCTTCGATTACATTTACTTTCATCCCGATCTGATCAAATAGCGATCGCACCAAATCCCATTCGTTTTGTGCCTCTATGACATCCACTTTACCCACTTGATCTGCCATGTGTGGATTGATGACGTACTCAACGGAATAGTGAAGCGGCCGGACCATGAGCACTTCGTTCGGCAATGGCATGGATGGAACTTCATCGAGTGTAAAATTAAGCTGATCTGTGGATGTAATTACTTGCGCCATAATTTTTAAACTTGATTACAGTATTTCAGAATGGTTCCCTGCAAAGGTTGGCTTCTAAGATAACCATTTGTTGGAAAGAATAAACTATTGCCAAAACATTTGCTATGTTAGATGAGTTAGCATTTAGCAAAAGTCAATTATGTTACTGGATCACGAATTACTTTCACAGCTGGCGCCCCTGGAACTGCGCGCGCGAAAAATTGTTGAGGGATTTATCTCCGGCCTGCACAAAAGTCCGCATCACGGCTTTAGTGTAGAGTTTGCCGAGCATCGTCCATACAATCCCGGTGATGAAATCAAGCATATCGACTGGAAAGTTTTTGGCAAAACTGAGCGTCTTTTCGTGAAAAAATATGAAGAGGAGACCAATCTCCGCTGTTACGTTTTGCTGGATACGAGCAGTTCGATGTATTATAAGTATTTTAGTCCGTGGACAAAGCTGCGTTACGCTATACATTTTGGTTCATCGTTAATGTATCTGATGCATCGCCAGCGCGATGCGTGTGGATTGGTAACCTTCAGCGAAAATATTGACAAGTTTATTCCCGCTAAGTCGTCGTATTCTCATCTGCGAATGTTGTTTTCGGAATTTGAGCAGCTGCTGGAACAGGAGGAAACTAGTGATAAAGGGCAGCGCAAAACGGCAACTGCCAAGGTTATGCACGAGGTAGCCGAGCGCTTAAACCATCGCAGTCTAGTTATTGTACTTACTGATTTGTTTGAAAATGTTGATCAACATGATCAGCTTATATCATCTTTGAAACATTTGCGACATCGCAAGCATGAGGTGTTACTGTTTAATGTGCTGGAAGAGAAAAGCGAACGAAAACTAGACTTTCC
>CAZYOD010000082.1:3016-9436 GCA_964648635.1 uncultured Balneolaceae bacterium
ATTCCGAAGAATCCTGTAAAATATTTTGGGAATCAGTTGCTTAACGTAGATGCCCAGGATTTCAAATCCGCCGATGTAGATTTCTTGCTTTTCCTTTAGGATTTTCGGAAGCAGTTTTTCGGCAAATTCATCCGGAGACATTCCCTTTTCCTGGCCCTTGCCCATTTTGTTGTGTTTGCTGCCGTCGCCTTCCAAGGCATTTCTGGTAACGTCTGTTTTGATAAATCCCGGACACACAAGAGAGATGCGAATATTTTTATCGTGAACTTCTTGGCGGAGGGAATCAAAATAACCATGAAGGGCATGTTTGGAAGCCGCATAACTGGATCGTAGGCGCGTGCCGAATTTTCCTGTAACGCTGCTGGTAACGATAATATGCCCTGATCCCCGTTCTATCATTTTTGGTAATATGGACTTTGTTATTGCCACAGATCCAAAAAAGTTGACGTTCATCACTTTCTGCACTACTTCCAGCTGGGTATTTACAGCTTCAGAGCGCTGGCTGATGCCTCCGTTATTAAACAGGTAGTCGATGTGTCCATAGATATCAAGTGCCTCCTCAGCTTTTTGGGGCAGTGTATCAACATCCGCTAGGTCCAGTGTAATAATATGAATATCGGAATGGTCGCCGGGACAATTTTCCTTTACTTTCTCAAGGGCTTGTTGTCTGCGAGAAGAAAGAATAAGTTTGGCACCCCGTTTATTCAGTGCGTAGGTTAGTGCTTCGCCGATGCCTGATGAGGCCCCGGTAATCCATACTACCTTATCTTGAAACGACATTTATATAATGATTAGTGATCAATACTTTGCGATCTAAAAATGAGTAAACGAATTCAGCTTGACAAGAACGATTTTTTATCATCGACAGGTCTGTTCAGATACTCTTCAAAGTTTACTATTTTATTGTGATTAACGATTTACCCTAAAATACTGTTGATTTTCATTCATGAAATGAAAAACAAATTATAGTGAAACCAAAGCATAGTATACTATTAGTAGAAGATGAACAAGAATCCGCCGAAATGTTGGCTAACTTTCTTGAGATGAACGACTATGAAGTGCTGGTCGCTCATGAGGGGAATCGGGCGCTCGAGCTCATCGAAGAATATGCCGGTGAAATTCATCTGGCAATACTTGATATCATGGTCCCCAATGTGGATGGTAAGGCAATTTGTCGGAATATTCGTAAACATCCGGTTCTAAATGATATCCCGGTTATATTTCTGACGGCTAAGGATGAAGAGCAGGACGAAATAGAAGGACTCGAGCTAGGGGCGGACGATTATATCCCTAAGCCGGCCAGCCTTAATCTGGTGAAAGCGCATGTAGAATCACTGCTTCGTCGCCAGAATCCCCAGAAAGCCAATTGGTTACAGTACGGGGATACTTACCTCGATACCGATGCCAAGGAGTTGTATGTGGAAGATGAGAAAATCGATCTTACATCTACAGAATACACCTTAATTGAGCTTTTTTATAAGAATCCCAAGCGTGTTTATACGCGCCAGGAGATTTTAGAGCATATTACCGAAGAAGATCGTTTTGTATTTGACCGTACGGTGGATGTGCACGTGAAGAACCTTCGTTTGAAGATGGGCGACTCCGGAGAAGTGATAAAAACTTATCGGGGCATCGGCTATGGTCTCAATCGCGAAATTGTAAAGGTATAAAGAACACAGATGTTACCGATGCGACGGATTTAAACAAATAAATCAATGATTGTCAGCCCAATTAGCGTTATCTGCGTTCTATGAAGATTCGATCAAAACTTGCCTGGACCTTTATTCTGCTGCTGATTTTCGGCATCACTTCAATCAGTAGTTATTCTATTTTGTTTATTCGCGATTATCTGTTGGAAGAGGGCCGAGCCGAGATGGAGCGTGATACCCGCTGGTTGGCCGTGACAGTGGCTAATTTGTCGAATGGCGACAATTTCCAGGATAGGTTAAACGACGCCGCTCAAACTTCGGGGTATCAATTTGCGATCTACGATACCACGGGTCGGCTGATAGATGTATTTGGGGATACCGATACCACCTTTGTAGGTAATCAAAATTTGTCGGCCGGAATTATAGAAAGTCTCAATGCTCGTGAAAGCCTTCCGCTGCTGCCACAAACTCCAGATTCCGAAGTGTTGACAAGCTATATTGCCCTTCCGGCATCTGCAGGTTCGGCCCGATATTTACAGGCTGGTCAGCTTAAGGATGAGATTTACGCCCCGATCAAAACGATTCGCTGGATTATCTATTACGGCATGTTTATTTCCATTGGATTGGTAATCATTGTGAGTATTTGGATTTCGCGGTATCTCACCAAGCCGATTACTCAAATTAAGAACGCAGCACAGGATATTGCCGAAGGTGATGTGAACCGGAAAATTGATATCAGGCGCAGTGATGAGTTTGGGACATTGGCGACTTCCCTTAATCAGATGGCGTCGGAACTGCGGGCCGATACCGAACAGATTAAACAGTTTGCCAAAAAGCAGCGCCAGTTTTTTGCGGATATCACCCACGAAATTCGAAATCCGCTACACACTATTTCAGGGGCACTGGAGATGATGGAGCTGGAAGATCTATCTCCCGAGAAGAAGCGAAAATATATTCGGTCGGCCAAGCGACAAACGGAGCGGATATCCCGACTGTTCAAAGATCTGAAGACACTGCAGCGCTACGATTCTGATGAATATTTTGTGGAGATGCAGCAGTTTGATCTGTCGCCGATCGCCAGGCATATTGAGGAGCTGTATGCCGAAAAAGCCAAACAGAAGAAGCTGGATCTTAACATCGACAAACACCCTTGCGAGGCGATTGGAGATCCCGGGAAAATAGAACAGGTGCTGGATAACCTGATTTCTAACGCTTTAAAATATACGAGCCAGGGGTCGGTGAATTTAAGATACGAGGCCAATCAGGAAACCGTGACTATTTCTATTGAGGACAGCGGCATCGGCATTTCGGATGAGCACCTCAATCGTCTTTTCGACCGGTTTTACCGCACCGATAAAGCACGGTCGCGAGATAAAGGAGGCACCGGGCTCGGATTGGCGGTAGTAAAGAGTATTCTTAACGCCCACGATTCAGAGATCAAAGTGAAAAGCCAAGTTGGTGACGGCACAAGGTTTTGGTTCAGCTTACCCAAAGGGTAAGAGTATAGCCCTGTATAATCTGTTAGACTCATTCTAAATAGAATTTGCTACTCTTTTCTTCAAATTTCCTTCACAAAGAATCGGTTTCTTTAGCCTGATGATCAGGCAAGCTATATCGATCATTGATTTAGAACCGGTAATCTCTCAAGAATTTGTAACATGTCAACAGATGAGCAGCGTATTGGCGTCGTTTTGATGAATATGGGCGGCCCTACTGCAGATTATGCCGTTCGGCCCTTTTTGTATAACCTCTTCCGCGATCATGATATCATCAAGATGGGAGATGGAAAAGTGCAGGATCTGTTTGCAAAAATTATTTCCAAGTTTCGTGCGCCTAATGTGCAGGAGGATTATGAAGAGATTAACGGTTGTCCCCGCGGCTGCATGGGCAACAAGCACTGCCTGAATCGCAAAGAAAGCATTACCTCTACCTGTTGTTCGCCCATTAATAGTTTAACAGAAAAGCAGCGCCGGGGATTAGAAAAACATTTCAAAAAACTGATGCCCGAGCAGGATGTTAAAGTTTACACCTGTATGCGCTATTGGCTACCCTTTGCCGAAACTACAATGGATGATATGGTGGAGGATGGCATCACGCACGCGGTGATGGTGCCGCTTTATCCGCAGTTTTCGTGGACGACTACCGGCAGTAGTTTTCGGGATTGGGAAACGAAGCGCAGTGACAAGTTCGGCAATAAGACGCCGTGGAAAGAATTTCACGTAAAGAATTATCATCGGAATCCCCATTACCTGCAAGCCCTGAATGATCGCATTGATGAGGCACTTGCCGAGATGGATGAGGAAACGCGCAACAAAACACATTTTATTTTCAGTGCGCACGGTACGCCGATCTTGGAAGTGGAAAGCGGTGATCCCTATACGGAGGAGATCAACCAGACGATGGAAGCGATTATGCAGATGCGCGGCTACGATCATGAATACTGGCTGGGATATCAGTCAAAAGTGGGTCCTCAAAAATGGACGCAGCCCAATACTGTCGATCTTGTTGAGCGACACATTGAGTACGGCATTAAGAACTTTTTGATGATTCCGATCGCTTTTGTGACCGATCACGTGGAGACACTTTTCGAGCTGGGTATCGAACTTCGCGAAGATCTTGAAGAGGAAGGTTATGAGTTCGAAAACCTGAAGGTAATGCCGGGCATCAATGATCATCCCAAGTACCTTCAAGCACTAGCTGATGAAGCACTTGATAAGTTAAGCCACGAGCTCGATATCCCGCAACAGAAACAAGAATCACAACAAGTTTCACGATAACAGATGTCGAAAGATCATCCCCAAATATCGGATTTTTGTGTGGTCGGTGTAAATCACTGGGAGGCCACCATAGAAATTCGGGAGCGTTTCAGCCTGAAGGAGGCACAGAAAAAGGAACTTATTAACGGTGCCAAACGCGAAGGAATCGACAGCCTGTTTGTGGTATCTACCTGTAACCGTACCGAAATTTTTGCTCAGGATGTAACTTCACAAGAGCTTATTCGCCTGTTGGTTGCCTACTCTAAAGGCACTCTGGAAGAGTTTCATAATTACGGTTTTGAGAAGGCGGGCAGGAAAGCCGTCGACCATTTGTTCCAGGTTACGGTGGGGCTCGACTCCCAGATTCTGGGCGATCTTCAGGTGGTCAAACAGGTGAAAGAGGCGTACCATTTGGGTGGCGAAATGGATGCTGTTTCGGGAGAACTTCACCGCTTGATGCAACATGTCTTTCGTGCTCATAAGCGTTCGCGAAATGAAACGGCGCTGGGCGAAGGTGCGGCTACTACAGCCTATGCCGCCGTAAAGTTTGCCATTGAAACGTTTGACAATCTTAAGGACAAAAACATCCTGTTGGTGGGCACCGGAAAGATTGGCAAGGTGACCTGCAAGAATTTGATTAATCTCGGTGCTAAGAAATTAACGTTGATAAATCGCACCCGTGAGCGAGCCGAGTTTGTGGCCGATAGGTTTGATGTGGATGTAGCGGATTTGAAAGCGCTGCCTCAACAAATAGCGGAAGCGGATCTGATTATTGTGGCTACGGGGGCGAAGAAGCCTATAATAACGCTCGACGACATGAAGCCTTCCGTGTTAAATCCCAATTTTAAAGTAATGGTGGATCTGTCGGTGCCGCGCAATATCGATCCCGAAATCGGTGATCTCAAGTTTGTGGATCTGGCCAATATGGATTTTCTGACAGATGTGACCGACGAGGCCTACCGCAAGCGTGAGGAGAATGTTCCTCTGGTTAAAAAAATTATTGAGGATGAGCTGACCGATTATCAGAATTGGCTTAGCAAGCAAAAAGTAGTACCCACCATCAAGGCGCTTACCAATAAATTTGATATGATTCGGGAGGATGAGTTCGATTTTTTTAAGAATAAGATTTCTGATACCGACAAGGATAAAGTTGAAAACCTGACCCGACGCATTGTCAATAAGATAGCTGCCTATTCGATTGAGCATCTTCGCGATCACCACGAGTCGGAAGAAGTGACGCAGGTTGTTAATGATATGTTTAAGCTCGAAACGAACGGAACAGATGAGTAAAGCACGAACGATCCGAATTGGCACCCGTGACAGTCAACTGGCGACGTGGCAGGCTAAGCAGGTTGCTAAAGAATTGCAGAAGCTCGGCCATGAAACCGAGCTTATTTTTGTTAAGTCAGAAGGAGATTTGGATCTGACAACACCGCTCACCGAATTGGGGGGGAAGGGCGTATTTACCAAAGCTCTAGACGATGCGCAGCTTAATAATGAGATCGATATTGCAGTCCACTCTTTTAAGGATCTGCCTACTGAGAATCCGCTTCCGCTCAAAGTGGCGGCGATTATGGAGCGTGCCGATGCTCGGGATTCGCTGGTGGCGCCTGGTGGTACCGATTTTTTGGATGATCCTGACTACAAAGCCACTATTGCCACAAGCAGTAACCGACGGCGCGCTCAGTGGTTGCATCGATATCCGCATCACGAGATTGTAAATATCCGTGGAAACGTGAATACACGTCTCGAAAAAGTGGAGAAAAACGAGTGGGATGGTGCGATTTTTGCCGCGGCCGGATTGGAGCGGATTGATCTTGGTCATCATATTAGCGAATACCTCGACTGGATGGTATCAGCAGCCGCACAGGGGGCTATGGCTGTGATGATCCGCGAAGAGGATAAGAAAATGGAAGAGATTATATCGCAGCTCAACCACGATGAAACCGCGCTTTGTACAACCATAGAGCGCGACTTCTTGCACGACATGGAAGCCGGATGCAGTGCCCCGGTAG
>CAZYOD010000083.1:0-604 GCA_964648635.1 uncultured Balneolaceae bacterium
AAATAGTGAAAAATAAGGGGTCATAGGAGTAGCACCCGGAGCTGTTGCTATAGGCATGTGATCGCCCCTGGGACCCAGGGATTTTATGTATGCATACATAGCGCGGGCATCCTGTTCACTCATTTTATTCACGTTCATCCACGGCATAGGCGGAAGACCGGTGCGACTTTTCAACGTTGTCACCCACTGATCTTCTGTCCATTCTTGCACGCGCAAGCGCAGATTTGACGGGTAGGTCGTTCCCCATGGACCTTGCCAACCCATGGGCGATCCGGTCAGCCAGTTTTCTTCCGGAACATTACCTTCAGCCATCAAATATCCATCAGTGTGGCAATCATTACATCCTGCGACAACTACCAGATATCGTCCGGCTTCGATCGGATCTTCCCAGGTTATGTGTGGTCCTTCCGAGGCATTCTTTTCAGGTTCAACTGTGCATCCTATCCCGATCAGACACAGTAGCCCCATCAAAATTACAGATTGTTTCATTGTAGTAGCAACTCCAGATTTATTAGTGTTTGTTTTTTCTGGTTAAGACAGGCTTTTATCAAAAGTCAATACTCTCCCATCTATATATATTACAAAAATTCGATTTAGCGGGGAA
>CAZYOD010000083.1:614-9434 GCA_964648635.1 uncultured Balneolaceae bacterium
CTGCTTTATCTTTATCAAAATACAATATTGCAGCTATAATATCCCAAATACAAAAGGCCGTCCTTTCGGACGGCCTTTTCATGTAGTATCAAAGGATGATCTGTAAGCCGAATTCTGTTTTCCGCCAGCCGGCGGATAGCAATCATTTATCTGGTCTCCGAGTTACCTCGGAGCTCGAGCACTCTACCCGGCAGTATTGCGACGAGCAACGCACTGCCTGCATGAGCTTGCACCCCGTGAGGTTTACCCTGCCTCCGAATGTCACCACCGGAGCGGTGAGCTCTTACCTCACCTTTTCACCTTTTCCCCTGCTAAGCAGAGGTAGTCTGTTTTCTGTTGCACTTTCTTCTATCCCCCGAAACATTTCGGAGAATCTTCCCGTTAGGAAGCACGGTGCTCGTGGGTGTTCGGACTTTCCTCTCAGCGTAAAGCTGGGCGATTGCCCGACCATCCTCTTAAAAATACGGAAATATCAACCGGTATCATATACCGGACCTCTACAAAACGAAAAAGATGCACTACATCGTATAGATGCATGCATCTTCAAAACAAAAAAGCTTTCTCCTATTGTTAGAGAGAAAGCTCTTCTTTTGCAGTATCGAAAAAAGAGGAGTGGACTACAATGCGCCCGCTGTTTTCATCAATGATGATCTTACTTTTGCGTCGCACTTCAACCTGGGTTTGAGGAGGCAGTGCCATTCCGAGTGCAGCGCCTTTTTCCATTGGCACAACAGCGAGTCCGTTTGAAAGTCCGTTTCGGAGACGTTTATAGCTTTTGAGGTAGCGATCTTCGATATCTTTTTCGACCTCTTCGCGTTTTTCCAAAAGCATATCCTCTTCCTTCTGGGTGTCTTTCTTAACCTTGTCGAGGTTTTCTTTCTTTTGTTCGTGGAGCTTTTGTGTATCCTCGAGCTTTCCCTTGATCTCTTCTATTTCAGGGTCAATTTCCTCGAGTCTTTTTTCGATCTCTTCCATTCGAGATTACGAATTTTAGATCACCTGCTTCTGAGATTCAATCTCTTTTGTCAGCGCATCGTATTCTCGGTTATTTCGCACAGACATCTGCTGTTCCTCATATTTCTCCATCTTATTCTGCGCATCTTTGATCTCCAGCTCCAGGTTACCTCGTTCAACCTTTAGCTCTTTCTTCTCCTCCTCGAACTGTTTGATCTTTGCTTCATATCGGTTGATATCGGTTTCAATATCAAGGATCTCTTCGGGAAGGTCGCCACGAAGCTGCTTAAGCTCGTCGATCCTGCTGTCGATATATTGAAGATTGGCTAATTGTTGTAGTACTTCTTCCATAAAATTATATTATCGTCGTTTATTCCTGCGGATTGTTGTTAGCATCAGGTATATACACCTGCATGGGGTTAGTGTTTACTTCTGTTTCAAAAACTTCCAGCTCTTCGAAAGCCTCGGTAAGCTCTTGCTGAAGCGCCGACACCATCGGCACTTCACTTTCATAATGGCCTACATCGACCAGTAAAAAATTCTCGGTATCGGTAAAATAATCGTGGTACTTAACATCGGCAGTCACAAAAGCCTGTGCTCCCTCACTTATCGCTTTACGCACAAGCGACACACCTGCACCGCCGCAAACCGCTACTTTCTTAATGCGGTCAACGGATCCGGAAAATCGCATGGCTTCAGCTCCGAGTGCATCAGCTGTTAATTTTAGAAATTCATCCTGCGTCAACCCTTTATCGCGGTAAAATCCTACCACGCCCATCCCTACATTATTCGAGGGACTGGCGACATCCATCACCTGAAAGCTTCCCCGGTGCAGCAGTCCGTTTTTCTCGAGCTCCTTCTCCAAATCGGAAACATGGTGTTCATCAATAATGGCTTCGTAGGTAAATTGATCCTCTTTTTTGCCCTGCACTCTGTAATAGTGCGCCTTTTCGGCGGAATAATAGTTCAGCAGCTTTAACACAGAGTTGCTGTCCGAATGGTTGGTAGTCAACACAATTTTTCGGCTGATGTTGTAGCTGTTGTCGAGAAACTTCATGTTCTCGAGCTGCAACTGCTGACCCAGAACGAAAGAAACTCCATCCAGCGCAGCATCAAGATTGGTGTGAGCGGCAATTAAGGCTATGTCGTTCTTAATCAGCTTAAAAATGATTTTCCCCCGCTCATTGGTGGGATTAATGCGATCAATGCTTTTAAAAATCAGGGGGTGGTGAGCAACAATCAGATCGCAGTTGTTCTGTATGGCTTCATCAACGACATCAATCGTAACATCCAGGCAAGTTAGTATTCGCGATATTCTTTGATTAGGATCGCCGACTAATAATCCAACATTGTCGTAGTCAAGTTTGGTGCTGGGCGGAGCCCACTGATGGAGGAAGGTTGAAATATGCCTGACCTGGATATTCATGTGGGCTATCGGCCTCCGTGCTTTAGAGTTCCAGAAAGCCTGCACCTGAAGTGGTGGGTGAAAATATCAAAGTCGAAATAAAAAATACTCAGAATTAGAGCTGTCAATTTTACGTTCGATTCTTTAATTCAGACTCCTAAAATACCATTTTAATACCTTTGTTAAAAGCTTATTTTTAAGGGATAATTACCAAAAAACTTTCCTTTTAAAAAATCATTATTCATGGCTGAAGATATTTGCCAAAACCTTGAAAAAGTTCACGCTCGAATTTCTAATGCTTGTGAAGCAGCCGAGCGGAATCCCGATGAGATTACATTAATTGCCGTCAGTAAAATGAAGCCCCTCGACGATATAAGAAAAGCTTTTGACTGTGGCCAGATTCATTTTGGAGAAAACCGGGCAAAGGAGCTGCAGGATAAGATGGAGGACTACAGTGAGGAGCAAATACAATGGCACATGGTGGGCAACCTGCAGACCAACAAAATCAAATATATGGTTAACCGGGTTAATTGGATCCATTCAATTGAGAAACCCAAATATCTGAAAGAAATTGAAAAACGCGCCTCCCGAATTAAAAGGATCATCAATACTCTTGTTCAAGTCAATATCAGCGGCGAAGATCAAAAAAGCGGCTGCCAACCGGAAGATGTTAAAAATATTTTAGAATACGCTCAGGGGCTTGATCACGTTCGGGTGCGGGGTCTTATGGGTATGGCTACCTTTGTTGATCCCGAAGATGTGGAAAATGTCCGACCGGAATTTAAAAAGTTGCGGGAGGTACGAGATAAGCATCGAGAATGGGAATCAGAGAACATCCAACTTGATGAACTTTCAATGGGGATGACCAACGATCTGGAAGTAGCTATTGAGGAAGGATCAACGATGGTTCGCGTGGGTCGTGCTATTTTCGGCGAACGCAACTACTAGGTTAATTTATCGTTATAAAACTTTCAATATTATATAGATTTAGTACATTATAAACGATAACAAATTTTACCGTTATGGTAGCTTGGATTTGGGTCCTCATACCGTTAGTTGCAATTATTGGTGGGTTCATTATTGAGTATCAGAAAAATAAGATGAAGATGATGGATCGCAGCCGCCAGAATGAAGAAGAGGTAGATGATTTGCGGAAGCTGGTAAATTCTCTGAAGACCCGTATTGAAAATCTCGAAGCCATTGCTGCCGGCGATCCCGACGAGCTGACAACCGGCGCGGGGAAAGGCATGGAAGAAATTGAAATTGATGATTCATCCATCAAAAAAGAAAATGAGGAAGAAGTATCACACATCGCGAATAAACGGAGGGGTAGCGAATGAGTTTTGAAGAAATGATTGTGGCATTAGTAGGTACCGTTGCAGTTTTTGGACTGGTTGGATATATGTCAGCAAAAATATTTGGGCTGATAAAAACCTGGATCAATAGAAAAAAAGGGGGCGTGCCGGAAGAAGAGTTTAACCGGCTAGCCAAAGCATTTGTGAATTATAAGAAGGAAACTCAGCGTCGACTCCAAAACTTAGAGGCTATTATTGCTGATGAACATGATGAAGATACGGAAACAGTATCCCAAGATGATAAAACTTCGCCTCAGATTGAAGCACCAAATAAAACGATCGAAATAGAGGACACTGAAAAGGAAAAAGCACGTTCCGATAACGGCAATAACCTGCGGAACATGCTTCGGGAATAGTACGTTTAACAGATCACATTTTACTGACAGCTAGGGCAAAATTATGAAATTGACGGCACTTGAAATCAAGCAACAGGAATTTGAAAAATCGTTGCGCGGTTATGATAAAGATGAAGTTCAGGCTTTTCTCAATTTAGTATCAAACGAATGGGAGCATCTGGTAGGCAAAAATCGTGATCTTGAAAAACGAATTGATGACCTCGAAGAAAAACTCAAGCACTATGAACGCGTAGAAGAAGCCCTGCACGAGACCCTGCAAACGGCTAAGGAATCCGCAGAGCAAAAGCTTACGGGCGCCCGCAAAGATGCGCGCAATAAAATTGAAAAAGCTGAAATGGAGGCCGAATCCATTATACGTGAAGCTACGCAACAGCGCCAACAGGTACGCCAAAGTATTATTCGTCTGCTCGATCGGCGTAAAGAAATTATCGGGGGAATTCGCTCCTATCTTGAGCTGGCCCATGAGTCCCTGGAACAATTTTCAAAAGATGAGGCCGCTCTTTTTGATCTGCCCGCCGATGACGATAAGTTTTCTGAAAAGCTAAATGCACGCGCCGAGCGAAGGAAAAAATCATTGATGGATGACGATAACCAGCCATTAGATGAAGACCCGCAATCTATGCCTCCCGGCGCCGAAGATATGGACGATATTATTGACGAGTTGGATTAAGCGTAAAGGTGCTATTTCCTAAACCCTTCTTCTTTTTATATTTTCTCACTTCAGCTCATTTAAAATAATTGCTTTACTCCATGCACCGAGAATCTGTCGAAGAATTTAGAACAAAACGAAAAGAAGCTCTTTCTTTCCTTAAAGAACAAACGGATGAAAAGCCCGAATATCTAATTATTCTCGGAACCGGCTTGGGGCGTTTGGCAGAAGAGATTGATGTAAGCGACAGCATTTCATATTCCGACATTCCTCATTTTCCGGTCTCAACTGTTGAAAGCCACGCGGGACGGTTGCTTTTTGGCACGCTCAGCGGGAAAAAAATAGTAGCAATGCAGGGACGATTCCATTATTACGAAGGCTATTCAATGCAGGAAATCGCTTTCCCGGTACGAGTCCTCAAAGCTCTCGGTACCGAAACACTAATTGTCAGTAATGCCTGTGGCGGGATGAACCCCAACTTTTCCCGCGGTGAAATTATGCTGATCAATGATCATATCAACATGTTGGGGGATAACCCATTGATTGGTCCTAATGATGACGAGCTGGGCCCCCGCTTTCCTGACATGAGTGAACCTTATACCAAGGATTTAATTAAGGTGGCTGAGCAGGTAGCTTTGGACAAAAGCATAAAGATGCACGAAGGTGTATATCTGGCACTAAGCGGGCCCACACTGGAAACTAAAGCTGAGTATCGGTTTTTACGTATGATCGGAGCCGATGTAGTAGGCATGAGTACCGTGCCTGAAGTTATCAGCGCTGTACATATGGGAATGGATGTACTAGGTATTTCGGTAATCACCGATGAGTGTTTGCCGGATGCATTGGAGCCTGTAAATATTGAAGAGGTGTTAGAAGCCGCCGGAATAGCTGAACCCAAAATGACGCAAGTAATTACCGGAGTCCTAGAACGCCTGTAACCGCTCATTGCACCATTTTAACTATGAAATCATCACGTCTACACATCCCCTTTTACTTAGTTGCCTTTTCTTTTTTCCTGATATCTTGCAGCACTTCTAAAAAAGTTGAGTCACCGCAAATCTCGTCCGAAAGCAAACCAAAAGTTGTTATTGAAAAGTCAGCGGCTATTATCGGCGGGCAAACTGCCTTACAGCAGAAATTAGTCTATCCCGACGAAGCCAGAAGAGACGGTGTTGAAACGGTACTCGATGCAAAAGTTTTGGTTGATCAAAATGGGAAAATTGAACAAGTCTCATTCGACCGTGAAACAGAATACAATTTTGAGGAAGCGGCCGAAAATGCTCTTTATCAAGTAGAGTTCACACCCGGAGAACGCAATGGGCAAGCCGTAAGAATGTTTGTCACAATCCCGGTGGAATTTAAGCTCGACTAATCCGGTTAAAGGATAAGCTGCGAGGAAACTTTTTCCACTTTCAGTCGATATAATTTAAAGAATTTATACCATTTTTTTTCAGAAAAACGTTACTTTCTTTCATAATATAGAAGTGACTATTAACCATATCACCAAATTCAAGTTTTATGTTCACCGGTGATTTTAATGATGGCATTTGGGATGAGCACAAGTGGGAAGCTCATCTGAATGAAATAGAAAAGAAAAGCATCCATCTTCGGAAGTTTATTGCCCCGGATTCTGAGAATTCTCCGCGATGGCGGGCCCTTCTACAGGAAAATCCCGATGAACTGGATGCCGTGGATGCCTTTATTGAAGAAGAACTTCAAATTGATGAAGCCTATTTTCCCGGCGAAGACGACGAAGAGCTTGATGACGATGACTGGGACGATGAAATGGAGGATTTCTTTCTGGATGAATTTGAGGAAGACTTTCTCTTTGATGATGAAGAGGATTTCGATGCCGGTGAAGAATGGAAAGAGCTGAGCGAAGAGTTTGCAATGTCAGACAACGGCTCTATCGATACACTCGATGTTTATAACGATTCTCGCATTCTTGCTGCCGCCGTCCTTCAATGGGTGGAGACCATCAATCCTAAATTCATAACTTCCGACTATAACGAGTTTGTGGGCAATGTGCTCAAAATCGGTGCTAAAATAGCCGGTGGATATTCATTCGGCTTCGAAAAGGATTTTATAGGTGGCAATATCACCTATACCAAGAAAGCTCTTTACTGTGCTAATGACGCCCTGACAATTCTACAGCGAAATTTAAAAAAGTCCCGATTCATCACTAAAAAGAAGTACTACTTTTTTCACGAGCATCTATTCGCACTTCGAAACAGCATTGGAATTTACGTTCAGGAACTTCGCGAGCGATTTTACAACGCACTTTAGAGCAAATAAGATAATAGGGGCAGATTATGCCCCTAAGATCCTTATACCTACGTATCCTAAATTATTCCCAAATTGCCACTTCCCGATTTCCTTCCGAATCTGATTTTCCTCTGAACATACCCTGCGTATTCATGTCCATGTAGGTATTGCCGTATTTATCCACTGCAATCATACCTGCTTCACCGGGATTTAAAACATCCTGCAACAGGTAGCTGCCCGCTTCTTCCAGGCTGGCCGGGGTAAATTTCATATAAGAACTAACGGTATGACCGGACACCGCACGCATAATTTTTTCGCCCCAGCCCGTCATAGAAACAGCTACAACATCACTGGCATAAGTTCCCGATCCGATAATGGGGACATCGCCTACACGTCCGTACATTTTGTTGGTCATGCCGCCCGTAGAGGTTCCGGCTACAATCTTTCCGTCTTTATCAACAGCGACACATCCGACCGTACCGAACTTATCTTTGTCATAAAGTTCTGAAGCCGATTGCTTTTCCAACAAACTAGATTGTTTATCTCCTTCTTTTTCTCTTTCAAGAGCACGTTGCAAAGCCCGATAACGCTTTTCGGTATAAAAATAATCCTGATCTACTCGTTCAACATCCATTTGATCGGCATATTCTTCCGCTCCATCCGTAGCAAACATAACATGCTTCGAATTTTCCATAACCATTCGGGCCAGCGAAATAGGATTTTTTACGGTTTTTACTCCGGTAATAGCTCCCGCCTCACGGGTGTTACCCACCATGAACGCGGCATCCAGTTCATGCTCAGCATCGTGCGTAAACACGGCCCCTTTTCCGGCATTAAATTTTGGATTGTTTTCCAGGTAATTGATCACCTTTTCGACTGCATCCATAGCAGAGCCGCCCCCTTTGAGGATCTCTTCACCCACGGCAAGCGCTTCGTCAAGATCAGCAAAGTAAGCCTCCTTTACCGAGTCAGGCATCTCTTTAGATATCACTCCGGCTCCACCATGAAGAACCAGTGCCCAATCTTTTTTTACCGTATCCTGCTTAGCATTGTGCTGTCCATAAAGCGGAGCGCACATCAAACAAACTATAATGGCTATAATGCCGGGAAAATATTTACCAAGTCTCATTTCTAAGGGGATTTACTTTCAGATTCAATTATCAAATGCAGAATATTATAAGCACCATACCGGCAATTTCAAAGCGCACGACCATTCCATAACATAATTTAATACGTAAGGTTTGCGACAGATATCGGTCTTACTTATGTGAGCAGTCATCAAACATATCGGCTTCCATTCGCATCATATCCTGCTGTCAGACTACTATTGCTGCTGGCAGCGGGCATCATCCTCGACTATCAATTTGATTTTACTACTTCCTATTGGATGATTGCCCTGGGATTATCGGCCCTGCTGTACTTTGTCGCCGAAACTATCTATCAGCAATCCCTCAGTTCACACGCCTATAATATCGCCATCTGTTTCTATTTGGGAATGATTTTCTGCTTCGGCGGCATCTGGCACTCAATTTTTGATTATCGAGAACCTCCGAATGAAGCTGAAGTTATCAATACCTATACCTGGGAAGAGTTAACTTTTAACGGCACCGTCCATCAGATAAAACAAACCAGCACGGGCAAATATCAGATTGATGTGGCGGTCGACACTACAATTTTTCCAACCAATACTGTCTGGGCGAAATCTTACTGGATTCGCGCCGTTTTGGATCCTCAAAAACTATCTGTGCCCGAGGAATTAGCACTTGGTAACAGGATCATTTTCGAAGCCACCGTTTATCCGTTGGAAGGGACGCGAAATCCCTCGCAGTTTGATTA
>CAZYOD010000084.1:0-8067 GCA_964648635.1 uncultured Balneolaceae bacterium
TCAAATTGCGGATATTCCACAAACTCAGGATAGTGATATGTGCTAAACAGCTGATCCATCGGACGCCCGTCATCGCGCAGGGCAAACAACCGCTCTACCCGTGTTTGAATACTCCCCTTTTCTTCTGTAATAAAAAAGGGCATAGAGAACAACAGATTCCCGTTGTCATAGATTTCAAGCAGATAATTTCCGCTTACTGCGGGACGAAGTTCATTGTTGGGAAACTCATATTCAACATGCTGATAGGAAGGACGCTGGCTAAAACTTGCTTTGGCCTCAACAATATAAGTTTCAAAAAAGCTGTCGAGATAAACAGATGGGCCAATTGAACTCTGCTCCCAGTTTTTTGTGTGATGGGAAACCTCCACCCGAAATTGCTTGCTTTGCGTGTCCAGGTAATCAAACGAAAGCACAAGTTTTTGTTGAGAGTCTAGTTCTATAACAGGAGCCTGTCCGGGATTTCCTTTAGGATAAAGCTGAATGCTTTGAATGCTATTCGGCGGAGCTTTTTGCTGGGATAGGGCAAGCATCCCCTGCATTTCGTTTGATGAATTCCGGGGTTCCTGACCTTTTTCGTTTTGTGGAATAGCGCAGCCAACCAATCCGCACATCAGTAAAAACGCAGCAGAGAGTTTAAAGAATATATTCGCCTTTGAAAACAAACTGGGCCGGTCCCTCAAGTTTAATATTGCTATATTTTTTTGCATCGGGATCAAAAGAAAAGTAAACATTCAATGATCCGCCTTTCGTTTCTACTCTAAATGTATCGGTTTGTTTGGGATTGTCTTGCCGGTGATGCCATATCAGGGCTGAAGCAATTGCGCCTGTTCCGCAGGCCAGTGTGAGATCTTCGACCCCACGTTCATACGTTTGCAGCTTCAGCTTTTGGGGATTCATCCCCCAAATAAAATTTACATTAGTCCCTTTGGGTTGAAACCGATCATGATACCGGAGATTTTGCCCTTCTTCACGTAATGAATCTTCATCCTCCAGTTTTTCCTTATTAACTATGAGGCCGATATGTTCTGTCCCCGTGTGAACTTGATAAAGAGTTCGGCTGTCCATTGCCAACTCATTTACAGAGGCTTCCATGGGAAATGATATCGTTACAGATCCCGAATTGTCTACCTCTGCCGTATAAATGCTGTCGTGGACAATAAATGAGTGGTAATCCTCAAAACCCAGTGAATAGGCAAAGCGAGCGATACAGCGCGCGCCATTCCCGCACATGCCCGCATCGCTGCCGTCGGGATTGCGATAAAACATGGTGTAGTCCGCATCGTTCTTTTCGGCAGGCATCAGCGCCAAGATTCCGTCTGATCCGACGCCGAACTTTCGATCACAGATTTTTGGAGCCAAATCAATAAGTTGCTCTTTTGAGAAGTTCTGTGATCTGTTATCAATGACAACAAAATCGTTGCCGGCACCCTGCATTTTTGTAAACGTTATTTTATTTGTCGGCGCCATTATTCAGTAAATGCGGGTAAGTGTTTCCAGGCATTCTGCTTGCTTATAACTGGATCGCGATCACGCATAAGGCTTGAAAAACGAAGTGCCAGCGCAGTAAAGATCAGTTTAGGCTGCACATTTTGATAGATCATCGGTTTGCAATTATTAACTTGCTCGATCATCTCCTCCAGGCGGGCATCGCCGAGAGTTTTACAAAACTTTTTTATCACATCAACTTGATCGGCGTTGGTAATGAGCTCTTTCTTTTGTGTGGATCGATAAACGAGCAAATCGCGCAGAAAAACCTCAATTACATTGAGCACGGCAATTTGTCCTTCCAAGTTTTGCTGGCTTTGCCAATCTTGGGCTGTACGGATAATGTTCACTGCATCCTGGGAGTAAGAGTAGCGCAAATATTCAATAATCTCTTCGCGTGTCTTTTTGAGAGCATTAACGTCAAAGAAGCGGGTCATGGCGTAATTTCCACCGCTAACGCGAGCCAGGTACGAGGCTTCTTCTTCAGCAACTCCATCCTGTTCGATTAGTGCGCGTTCAATTTCATCAGTCTTTAGCGGGGAAAGTTGAATATGTTGACACCGCGAAATGATAGTGGGCAGCAGCGCTTCCGTATTGTCGGTGGTTAATAGAAACATCAGATTTTTGGAAGGCTCTTCCAGCAGTTTCAGAAAGGCATTGGCCGCTTCCTTTTTCATGCTTTCGATGCCCGTCATAATGATGACTGTTTTCCGGCCTTCATTAGGTTTATAGTAGGCAGCCGGACGAATTTCTTCGCGAAAATAATCGATGGGATAAAATGCCCGCTTGTTTTTGGTGCTGTCTTCGTTTGCGAGGGAAGGACGCAGGCTGAAATCAACAATTTCGTACGGATCCTCACGTAACAGCTCCAGTCGACTTCGTAATTCTTCTACCGATACATCCGTGGGGACCGGCAAAAATACATGGATATCCGGGTGGGTAAACCAGGATGATTTTTTAGAAAAAGTCTGCTTTCCGAGTTCTGTCAAATGATCAACGCCGTTAATTAATTCAGCAAATGCCAGTGCAAAAGCTGTCTTGCCAATGCCCGGTGGACCCGAAAACAAATAGGAGTGGCTAATGCGTCCCGAGTGCATGATACGCTTAATCTGTTCGCGTGCAAACTGCTGACCGACCAGGCGTCGGTCGCCAAAATTAAATGTAAGGTCTTTGTAGTCCGTCATTGTTATTCTTCCCAAATATAATCAAAAAGTAAAATGCCCGCGGTGATGGTAACGCCAGCATAGCCGACAAGGGCCCAAAAATCATTAAAGTAGTTCGCGGTAAATCCTTCGATGAGTGCTGCTTTGGTAGTGCGGACCAGAATCAGAATCAGCGGGAAAAGCAGCGGAATGCTGAGTACTGAAAAGATGGCACCTTTGCGGTCGGCCTGTGAAACAATAGCGCCCAACATTGTTGCAACGCCCGAAAGGCCGGCCGTCCCCAAAATTAAGACAAGCACAAAAGCGGTGGTATCGGCGATGGGGATGCCGAGCAAGAAAATGTATAATAGGAATGTGGTTAGGTTAACCGACAGCGTAAATAAAAAATTATAGCACAGTTTCCCTATAAATACTTCGCTGGCCTTTCCGTGGAGGCGTAACAGATCAAAGGTTCGCCGGTCGGTTTCCATCACAAAAGATCGTGACAAACTTGAGAGTGCGGCAAAGAGGATAACGATCCATACAAGTGCACTTTGAGGGGTAGGGGCCAGCTGCTCGGCGTTGAGGGCAAATAAAATCAATAATAAAGAAGCCCCGACAAATGCGAGAACAGTATTTATCGCATATCGCGAGCGGAGCTCGGATTGCAAATCTTTACTAAGTACGGCCGCTATTCCTTGAAGAAAATCCATCAGCAAAGTTTACAAAAATTGTTGATAAGTATTAAGAGGGCAGATCCTTTTATTACTGAATGACTTTAAATAACCTTGGCAATTAAGTTGTATCAGACGGAAAACGATGAGTATATTTGAGCAATCAATGAAATGAAAAAATTAGTTGTTTCCCGCATGAATATTTTCAGCTTGTTAAATACTAAAACTGTTTTGCCAAACCTTAAGGCTGATGATAAAACTGAGGTTCTGGACAAAATGGTTTCGTCTCTGAAGGATAATGTTTCGAAGAAAGAGCTTAAAAAAATCAGGGAAGCTGTTTTTGAGCGGGAAAAAATTATGTCTACCGGTGTTGGGAAGGGATTGGCCATTCCGCATGGAAAAGCAGCAGGGATCGAACAGACCTATGCTGCTTTTGCTATTTTAAAGGAGCCGGTTGATTATGAAGCTATCGACGACCAGCCGGTGAATATGATTTTTTTGCTTGTGGGACCGCAAGCAAGTAATAGTTTTCACATCAAAATGCTGAGCCGTATTTCACGCTTGATGAACAACAGTGATTTTCGGGACCGTTTGCGCCAGTGTAATTCGTCGGAGCAAATTATAGAGCAGTTTAAAAGTGAGGAGCACGTTTCGTTCAGTGGATGAACGGTATCTAATTGAAATAAAGCAGGGCAGTATGATTCATAAAATTTTTGCCAGTGGTATGTCTTTCGTCTTACTGCTTCTGTTATTATTGCCGCAGCAGGCAGAAGCACAGAGCGTAATTTTTTCTCCTGATATTGTCCAGACCATCGAAAATAGTCGTGCGAGTAATGCTTTTTGGTCGGTGATCGTGCGGGATACAACGGGGAAAATTCTGGAAGGCTATAATTTTGACAAGCAGGTTCGTCCCGCATCAAATCTTAAGCTACTGACATCCGCTGCAATATTAGATGAGCTGGGCGCCGACTACACCTACAGTACAAAAATTTACGGCCTTGGGAATCAGGATGGCGACACCTGGCGGGGCGATATCATCATCCGCGGGGCGGGAGATCCTTCCATTAGCGGCAAGTTTTATAATGAAGATCGCTTTCATGTGTTTGATAAATTTTTCTCTTCGCTGCACGACCGGGGAATCCGAAAAATTGAAGGCAATTTGATTGGTAACAACGCTTTTTTTGATCAACAACTGTATCCCAAAGGGTGGAGCTGGCAAGATCTTTCATTCTATTATGGCGTCGAAATTAGTGCCCTTTCTTTCAACAATAATGCAGTTGATTTGACGGTTTATGCAAATGGAGATGTGGGGGATACACCCCGTATCGAATGGTTTCCGTTTGATACCGATTACGTCGAATTTGTGAATGAGCAAGTGATCACTCCAAAGGGAACAGAGTATGATGAATTTTATCGCCGCATACTTGGGACGAATACCATTATTCTCGGGAGTACTCTTCCGCAGAACTATGTGGAAAAGGAATCTCTTTCAATCAAAAATGCCTCTTTATTCTTTTTGGATACGTTTAAAAAATACTTGGAAGGGGGCAATATTTCAGTGACCGGACACATTATTGTGGACGAGAAACCACTGAACTTAGAACAAGGACAGTACGTAGTGCTGGCAGAACATACCTCAGAACCGCTGGCAAAGTTATTGGAGCAGGTCAATAAAAAAAGTGATAATTTTTATGCAGAGATGCTGCTTAAAACGATAGCTGCTGAACATTTTAATACAATCGGAAGCACCGAGCTGGGGATAAATCTGGTTAAAGAGTTTGCCGCGTCGATGAAAGTGGATACGACAAAATTAAAAATGGTAGATGGGGCCGGGATGGCTCCCTCAACATTGTTGAACACTGAAGATTTGAGTCGGTTTTTAGTTGAGATGCGGGAGCATCCACAGTTTAAAGTCTATAAAAACACCTTATCAATGGCCGGAGAAGATGGTTCGCTGCAAACCCGATTTCTGAATACACCTTTAGAAAATAATGTTCAGGGAAAAACGGGATACCTTTCGGGCGTGCGTTCGATAAGCGGTTACATGACCGCTGCTTCAGGCCAACCGCTGGCTTTTTCCGTTGTAACGAATAATTATGTGCAAAACACCACCTACATCGATTATCTTCAGGAAACGATACTCAAGCAAATTTATAAAAAGCATTAAATCCTGATGGCAAATACCAAACCTACAATTTTGGTTACGGATGATGAAAAGAGCATTCGTAATTCACTTCGGGATATCCTTGAGTTTGAAGATTACCACGTTTTGGAAGCTGAAGATGGATCAGGTGTATTTGATTTGGTGGGAGATCAGCAGATAGATTTGATGCTGTTAGATATCAAGATGCGGGGGATGGACGGCTTGGAAATTCTTTCCAAGCTCAAAGAGCAAAATCGAGACTTCCCTGTGATTATGATATCTGGGCACGGTAATATTGAGATTGCAGTGGAGGCTACAAAAAAAGGGGCCTTTGATTTTATCGAAAAACCCCCGGACTTGAATCGCTTGTTGGTAAGTGTACGAAATGCTTTGGATCAGCACCGGTTGACCGAAGAAAACAAGACCATTAAATCGCGGCTGCCGCAAGTGCCGAAGATTATCGGACAGAGCGATGTTATTGATCAGATTAAAAGCACTATTGATAAAGTAGCTCAGACAAATTCCCGTGTAATGGTCACCGGTGAAAACGGAACGGGAAAAGAGCTCGTGGCCCGCTGGATTCATGAAAAAAGCAATCGCTGCAGAGGTTCTTTTGTGGATGTAAACTGTGCAGCTATTCCCGCTGACCTGCTGGAAAGTGAACTGTTCGGTCATGAAAAAGGTGCGTTCACCGGAGCCAGCAGTCAGCGTATTGGTAAGTTTGAGCAGGCGGACGGCGGCACGCTCTTTCTGGATGAGGTAGGGGATATGAGTCCTGCCGCGCAGTCAAAAGTGCTGCGTGCGTTACAGGAAAATGCCATTGTGCGGGTAGGCGGTACCAAGAAAATTTCTGTGGATGTGAGAGTTATTGCCGCCACCAACAAGGATCTGCTCGAGGAGATAGAGTCCGGAGGATTTCGGGAAGATCTCTATCATCGCCTAAATGTGATTCCTATCCACGTGCCTCCGCTTCGAAAACGGCGCGAAGATATTCCGCTGTTGGCTAAAGACTGGCTTGAGCAGCTTGCCGACAAAGACATTATGTTTTCGGGTATCACTTTTTCTAATGGAGCTCTGGATGAATTAAAAAAGAAGAACTGGTCAGGGAACGTACGCGAGCTTCAAAACGCTGTTGAGCGGCTTGGTTTATTGGCTGAGAACTCTGAAATCAAAAAAGAGGATGTAGAGAATCTTACACTCAGCAGCGGAAAGAGTAATAATGAGGTGGACGGGTTGCTGGACAAAGCGGATACCTTTCAACATTTTAAAGAATTGGCGGAACGGCTATTTTTACTCCGCAAGCTTGATGAAAATGATTGGAATATTTCCCAGACGGCAGAAGCGATTGATATCCAGCGAAGCCACATGTATAACAAAATGAAAAAATATGATATCGAGCGGTAAAGCTATCAGTTGGGTGCAGGGGGTAGTTTAGAATATCTGCATCTCACGTCAATTTTGCTGCTCAAAACTCACAATCCATGACTCAAAACTAATACAGATGTCTGCAAAAATTATAGATGGCAAAAAAGTTGCAAAATTAACCCGAGAGGAAGTCCGGCAGGACGTCGAGGATTGGGTAGGCGATGGCAATCGTTCACCGTTTTTGCAGGTAGTATTAGTGGGATCGAATCCTGCATCCGATGTATATGTCGGTGCCAAAACCCGGGCGTGCAAAGAGGTGGGTATCGAAACTGACACAATGCGTTTGCCCGATACCATTTCGGCCAAAGAATTGAAATCTACCATTCATAAGTTAAACAGTGATGATACAGTAGATGGTATTCTCGTCCAGCTTCCGCTTCCTAATCACTTATCTTCTCACAATGTTATTGAGTCGATTGATCATCGTAAGGATGTAGATGGTTTTCATCCGATGAATGTGGGCCGCTTGACCGTTGGTCAGCCCAGCTTTCGATCATGCACGCCGGCCGGGATTATCGAGCTGTTCAAGCATTACAGTATCCCTACAAAAAGCAAACATGCTGTTGTGGTGGGAGCAAGTAATATTGTGGGACGACCGATTTCAATTCTTTTAAATCGAGAGAATGGTGAAGGTAAGGCTACAACTACTGTTTGTCATAAATACACCAAGGATCTTACGCAACATACGATTGCGGCCGACATTCTAGTGGTTGCAGCGGGTCAACCTAATCTCATAAGGGGAGAGATGGTCAAAGAAGGGGTTGTCGTAGTGGATGTGGGAATCAACCGCGTGGCAGACGAAACTAATGAAAAAGGATACAGCCTCGTTGGTGATTGTCATTTCGAAAGTTTAAAAGAAAAGGCTTCCTGGATTACTCCTGTTCCCGGCGGGGTAGGTCCGATGACTGTGGCTATGCTGATGAAAAATACGTTGCTGGCTGCAAAAAAATCTATTTATCCTGAATAATTATCGGATGACTGGGGGTTTGTCAATATTTATAAACACTTCTCTGGGTTGTCGGGATCTATATAACAGGCATCAGATGTTAAGCTACGGCTGAATTTTAAATCCTGATGCAGTTTCTCCAGAAACTCTTTGATTTCATCCTGCGAGGTCCAAGTTTCATGGCCGTCGCTTAGTATGGGCAACTCTTCCAAGTTTGTTCCTTTTGGTAGAGCATTTTTGTCATCTACCGTG
>CAZYOD010000084.1:8167-9372 GCA_964648635.1 uncultured Balneolaceae bacterium
GGGCAACTCTTCCAAGTTTGTTCCTTTTGGTAGAGCATTTTTGTCATCTACCGTGATAACCTTGCGAGCGACAACCATCTCTTCCAGCTTATTTTCTACCCATTTAGTAAACCTATCCTCGGTATTTCGATAGAATTTTAGCATCTGACAAATTCAGTTTTCATTTCATATCATAACACCTCAAAACTTATAGCGGTTCCGCCGCCGGGTGCCAGCCAAAGATTGAGTGTATCTTTGCTGCTTACCTCTTGCGTTTCAATTTCATAGGCCGTTGGATTTTTTTGCCAATGGGCACTTTCTCCATCACGGTATATGGTAGCTTTATAGCTTTTACCCTCATCCAGAAAGTTTAATGGAACTGCAACTGTACGTTCATTTTCGTCCGTAACAGCTCCAAGGAACCAACTATTTGAGTTTTTCTCTTTTCGGGTTGTCACTACATAATTGCCAATTTCGGCGTCGAGCACGTGCGATTGGTCCCAATCCACGGCAACGTCACGAATAAACTGAAACATGGGGTGGAATTTACCATCGTGGGTGAGGTAATTTTCGGGAAGGTCTGCTGCCATCTGCACTGGACTGTACAGAACCACATAGAGCGCCAGCTGGTTAGCCAGTGTCGAATGCACCTGTTCTTTGTCTCGGTACTGATCAAAAGTAATATCAAAAATTCCGGGCGTATAGTCTATTGGGCCGCTTAGAACGCGTGTAAAGGGTAGAATAGTAGTATGCTCAGGCGGCGTTCCTTCGCTCCAGGCATTGTATTCCATACCGCGGACACCTTCGCGGGTCATCATATTAGGATAAGTCCGCCGTAAACCGGTTCCTTTTATAGGCTCGTGAGCATTTATTCCAATTTGATATTCGGCGGCTTTTTCCAGTACGGTACGGTAATGACGCACCATATACTGCCCGTGATGGTATTCCCCTTTTGGGATTATTCCACCGGCATATCCCGTTTTAACATGGTGAATGCCCGCATCCTGATAGAGTTTGAAAGCTTTATCTAAACGCTTTTGGTAGTGAGCAGCTTGTCCGGAGGTTTCATGATGACCAATTAGGGCCACATTATTTTCCTGGGCATACTCTGACACTTCCTGCAGATCAAAATCGGGATAGGAGGTGGTAAAATCGAAAAAGCCCAGCGAATCGGTTCCCCAGTATTCCCAGCCGGTATTCCAGCCTTCTATGAGTAGCCCTTTTAT
>CAZYOD010000085.1:0-9358 GCA_964648635.1 uncultured Balneolaceae bacterium
GATGCCAAAATATTCGCAGACGTAGTTCTGAATCTGTTCAATAGAGATGGTCGTTTGCGACTCTTGAATCATGTCCTTGAGTACACGCTTAGCCATTTGCGGCTCAATCTCGTCCACATGCTGTAGCGAAGCAAAAGCCAGCAGTTTAATAATGGCTCCTTCTAAGTCACGTACATTCGATTTAAAATTGTGAGCGATAAACTCAAGCACATCGTGCGAAAGTTCAATACCGTTATCCGAAGCCTTGCGTTCCAAAATGGCGTATCGCGTTTCATATTCCGGTACTTGCAGGTCGGCGCTGAGTCCCCAGCTGAATCGCGAAATCAGGCGTTCTTCAATATCGGGAATTTCTCGCGGCGCGCGGTCACTGCTCAAAATAATCTGCTTGCCGTCTTGGTGAAGGGCGTTAAAAATGTGAAAAAACTCTTCCTGGGTTTTTTCCTTGCCGCTAAAAAACTGGATGTCGTCAACAATCAGCACATCAATCTGCCGGTAGAACATGGTGAATTCGCTGGCGCGGTTATTTCGAATAGCCTGGACGAATTCATTAGTAAAACTTTCGGATGATATATAAAGTACTGCAATATCATCATCGTGTTCTTGCTTTACCTTATTGCCAATACTTTGAATAAGGTGTGTCTTCCCAAGCCCCGTGCCGCCGTAAATGAAAAACGGATTAAAAGAACTGCTGCCCGGGTTTTCAGCGATAGCCATTGCGGCCGAACGTGCCAGCCGATTGCAGTCGCCCTCGATATACCGGTCAAAAACATAGTTGGAATTAAGATTCGGATCGATCTTGGTTTTCTGAATCCCCGGAATCACAAAAGGATTTTCAATTTTACCCGGACTGTATTCGGAATATCCTTTTAAATTTTGTGACTGATTTTTGTCAGGTGGCATTGGCCGCTGCGGCAGACGCACTGACTTATTTTCGGTCTGTTTATCAGATTTTTCAAGTACAACCGAATATTCAAGTTTCCCATCTTCACCTAATACTTTCGCCAGCGTTGATCGCAGCATTCCGTAATAATGCTCCTCCAACCATTCGTACCAAAACTGACTGGGAACCTGGATGGTGAGCGTGTTGTCTTCAAGCTTTACAGGGTCGATAGGTTCAAACCACGACTTGTACTTCTGATAACTGATATTATCCTTGATAATTTCTAAACACTGCTCCCACGCAGCCTCGGAAGAAATATTACTCAACGTCCCTTTACCTCCTCTGAATTCTAAGTGTTATCGCTTGGGGAAGCTTGTAGTTATCCACACGTTTTGTGCTCTATCCCTAATTGCGTGAAACGAAGATGATAATTTCGACGGCAGATGTCAAAAAAATATTACACGGTTATCGAAAAGTTATCCACATTCCTCTAAACACTATAAGTTGTTGTGTGTCAATGAATTAACCTTTTTTATACATTTCTATCAAAAAACACTTGACAGTACATAATGTTACGCTAACAATGATTTTGCCTGCAGGCGGCACCAATATATCCACAGAAAAAAAGTTTTCCACAAGTTATCCACAGGTAAACATTAGAAATTCTTTAACTTTGTTATGATAGTGCAGTAGCGATTTGCAAAAAGATAAAAGCGGATATTAAAGGTGCTTTGCTATAATAAAACGAGGCTTTTTATCATAGTCTTTGTGAAGGGTTGCCGACCATGATTTTTGATCAAAAAGAGATAAGATTTTTTCGCCGTACTTTTCATGCAGTTCGAGGTAAAGCATGCCATTATCAGCAAGAGTTTGATGAGCAAAATCGATAATGTTGTTATACATCTTTTCGAGGTCCTCGAAAAAAAGTGCTTCGGAAGGTTCGTAATCTTTGACCTGGGGTTCCAGGGAATCTTTTTCGTCGGGAGTGATGTAGGGTGGGTTGGAAACGATGATGTCATATGAAGTTTCAAAATCCATCGTCTTGGGAGCTAAAATGTCGCCCTGCGCAAAATTTACTTCCACCTCGTTTTGCTCGGCGTTCCGTCTTGAAACTTCCAGAGCTTTGGGTGAAATATCGATTCCCGAAACATTCCATTGCGGACGATCCATTTTCAAGGCAATGGGAATACAACCGGAACCGCAACCAATATCGAGTACCGAAAGTTGATCCGATTCCGGATGGTCGTCGAGAATAATTTCTACGAGCTGCTCGGTTTCAATACGAGGGATAAGAACATGCTCATTGACCGATATGCGAGCGTTCATAAAGTCAGTAAACCCAATGATATACTGAAGCGGCTCATGCTGAGCCCGGCGCTTTACAAGAGGCCGCAGCGTATCCAGCTCATCTGCTGAAAGGGGGCGGTCGTATTTTAGATAAAGATCAAGACGTTTGATGCCAAGGGTTTCAGCCAGCAACCATTCTATACTGTGACGGGGATCGGGAATATTTTTCTCCTTGAAAAAATCCGTGGCCCATTCCAGCATAGAAAGAACGGTCCATTCTTCAACCTTAGCACCCATAGCACGAGATCAAAATTTTAGGTCTCGTTATCTTCAACCTTTTGTTCCTTCTCTTGTTGGATGGTTAGACCAAACCGCTTACCGAAATCAATTATAAAATCAGTGACCTCATCATCGATAGTTCGTTTTTCTTCATCCAGTGAACTGCCCCGGAATCCCATGCGTCCCCCGGTTTTCTTTAGTTCAAACCGAGTTTGTTTTCCGGTAAACTCAATGATACAAGTTAAGGTCACGCTTGCATTGATCTGTTTTTCGTACTCTTCATAAACCGCAACATGTACTTCGTCTTTGGTGTCGGAGGATTCGTATTTGTACAAGTATTTTGGTTCAATAGTATTGAAGAGCTGGGTGGGCATTCTACGTAATGTATCTGCGGGCCCGAAAACAAGATACTTGCTTACAGTTGCCATAGTGTGTTAAATTCGTTGGTGAATTGCTTAAGTTATAAAGAGCCTGAATAAAAGTTTTTCTTAGCTCAGAGTCAAATTTATTTGTAATTTTATAGGAGTTTAATTATAGAAATTTTCCTGCAATTTTTTGAGTTGTCGATTTGTTATCTTATTAACAGGTTGTTCTTCTGATTGAATGTGAAAAGTGACAAGTAATACTCATGGAGAAAATATTAACCAAATTATATTCGGTCCTCATAATAGGATTGGTGATTGGGCTGACCGCCGGCACTGCCTATGCTCAGCTCGAAGAGCCTGAAGTTATCGAATTACCCGAGCCTAAGACTCCGTTTTCAGAAGGGGTTCATAATAGTATCGGCGTAGATGTAATGATTAATAATTTTGGATTTGGTATTGGCGGAACGTACGGCCGGTTTGTAGGACCATACACTGAGCTTACATTTCGGACGGGCATAACTGGTATTCGAGATGCGAGCGAGCAAAATTTCCAGAGTTTTTTAACCGGACAGGAAATTATTCCGAATAAATATAAAAGAGCATTTGGTTTTCCCTTTCTACTAGGATTAAAACAGAGACTTTTTGCCGAACATGTCGAAGATAATCTTCGCTTTTTTGTTAAAGGTGCGGTGGGTCCGGCGATGGCTTATACATTTCCCTATGTGAGAGATAGTAACCAAAACGGATTTCGGGATTTTCAGGTGACACCACAAGGGTTCTTAGTTCCAATTGAACGTATTAACGACTTCTTTACGGGTTGGAGTGAAGGGGAAAGTAAGTGGGGCTACAACGGTGAAATTAAAATTGGAGTTGATTTAGGGAGCAAGTTTAAATCAAGAACCACCATTGAGTTTGGATACTTCTTTTACTATTTCGAGGAAGGTCTTCAAATTATGGAGCCTTTTAAGCCTACCGAATACAATCAGTTTGGTGAACCAGTCAACGCTACAAAAACAGAATTTTTTGATGCCCAAAGTTACTTTGGAACTCCGCAAATTAAATTTACCTTCGGCGGCATGTGGTAATAAACACCTTCTGTGGATATAGACGGAGCCGATTCACTCTGTTTTTTTAAGGGATTAATATTTATTTGCCTTCCTTTTCTCTTTATCTGTAACCGAAAACCTTGTACCTTTGTTGAGAATTCTACCTGAAATAAACGGATATTAAGATGAGTTTTATTGAAGAAGTCATTGGCCGCCAAATTATTGATTCAAGAGGTAATCCAACTGTAGAAGTTGATGTTGTTTTGACGAATGAAATGATGGGACGTGCAGCAGTTCCGTCGGGTGCATCAACGGGAGAATATGAAGCGGTGGAGCTTCGTGATGCAGAGTCTGACCGTTACATGGGCAAAGGTGTTACAGAAGCAGTAGAAAATGTGAACACGATTATTGCTAATGAGCTCCGGGGGCAAGAGGTTTTTAACCAGGTAGAAATTGATAACACACTGCTGGAGGTTGACGGCACGGAAAATAAATCAAACTTGGGAGCCAATGCCATTCTGGGAGTCTCATTAGCTGTTGCTGACGCCGCTTCCAATGCGCTTAATATTCCGCTTTGGCGCTATATTGGCGGCGTGAATTCTAAAGTGTTGCCGCTGCCGATGATGAATATCATAAACGGGGGGTCGCATGCTGATAATAATGTGGATCTACAGGAATTTATGATTATGCCCAGCGGAGCGAAATCATTTTCTGAGGCTCTTCGAATGGGCACGGAGATTTTTCATCATCTTAAAAAAATATTGAAGGATAATAGTTACAGTACGGCAGTAGGTGATGAGGGAGGATTTGCGCCGAACCTGGATTCCAATGAGCAGGCGGTGGAAGTTATTTTACAAGCTGTAGAAAAAGCGGGCTATGCTCCGGGAGATGAAGTGGTCATTGCTTTGGATCCTGCAACCTCGGAATTTTATAATCCCGAAAAAGGGGTGTATGAATTTCGATGGAGCGACGGCAGCGAGCGTTCGGTAGAAGACATGATTGACTTTTGGAGCTCCTGGGTAGATAAATATCCTATTGTGTCGATTGAAGATGCGCTGGCTGAAGATGATTGGGAAGGTTGGAAAAAACTCACTGATGCTGTGGGAGATCGCGTGCAGTTGGTGGGGGATGATCTCTTTGTTACGAATACCGACCGACTGGCTAGGGGGATAAAGCAGGGTATCGCCAATTCTATTCTTATTAAAGTGAATCAAATCGGTACCCTAACCGAAACAATGGATGCCATTGAGATGGCTCACAAAAACAGTTATACGGCGGTAATATCTCACCGGTCAGGGGAAACCGAAGACACGACGATTGCGGATTTGGCAGTAGCTACAAATGCGGGACAGATTAAAACGGGTTCTCTGAGCCGAACAGATCGTATCGCCAAGTATAATCAACTGCTCCGGATTGAAGAACAGCTCGGCGATAATGCTATTTTCATGGGAAGTGATGCATTCGGTTTTTAATCATACGTCTCTTCAAGGTTAAGATCTTAATTGACATCCTAACGGGGATTGTTGGCGGTAGCGGGCCTTATATTTATGAGAATTACAAGTTTGAAGCTTCAAAATTTTCGAAACCACGAGGATACTATCGTAGAGTGGGCACCGCACATGAACGTTATTGTGGGGCAAAACGGTGCCGGAAAAACGAATCTTATTGATGCGATCCATTACCTTTGCATGAGTCGCAGTTTTGTCTCCAGCAGCGACATGTATGTGGTCAACCAGGATGCTACCTTTTTTATGATCAAAGGTCATTTCGAAGGAAACATCCGTTCCAGTTTTGAGGTTGGATGCTCATATTCACGGGGCGAAGGCAAAAAGATTTTTGTCAATGAAAGTCCGCTCGATAGGCTATCAGATTTAATAGGGATGGTCCCCGTGGTGGTGCTATCGCCAACGGATAAAAAGCTAACGAGTGAAGGACCAAAAGAGCGACGCTCTTTTATTGATTCGTTTATCAGCCAGATTTCCCCGGCTTACCTGCAGGATCTACTGGACTTTCGGAAGGCGCGCAAACAGCGTAATAAATTGCTGCAGGAGTTTCGCGGCAGCCGGGAAGTATTGGTTGCTTATCTGGAACCCTGGAATGTGCAGCTGATGGAATACGGTTCGCGCATCGTGGCAAAGCGGACCGAAGTGCTTAATAAATTTCAGGATTATCTTGCACGGGAATACGAAGAGATTTCCGGCATGCGCCACGAGCCGCAATTGAAGTATCAGACCTTTTGAGAACCATCTGAAGATGAAGAGGTTATCCGCGAACGATATGAAGCCGAACTGGAAAAGGAGCTGGATCGCGAAATAGAGCGAGAATTAACGCTCATTGGTCCGCACCGAGATGAAGTGGTGTTTTATTTGGATGATTTTGAATTGCGTAAATTCGGTTCACAGGGTCAACATCGGTTGTTTGCCGTTGCTTTGAAACTGGCCCAGCTTTTGTATTTTTCGGATGAGTTGGATGATTTGCCTATTTTTTTGCTGGATGATGTTTTTGGCGATCTCGATGCGCAACGCACCGAAGTGTTGTTAAACGCCCTCAAAGAACATGCAGGGCAAACATTTGTGACGGCTGCTAATCCAATTCCTTTTGATGATTACCTCACTTTTAACGATGAGGAAAATCGAAAATATAATGTAGAACAGGGAAGTATATCTCTGATCAAATAATAAAATTGTGGGACGATATAAATCAAATAAGCCACGACTGCTGAAAGATGCGTTAAAAGATTTTTTGGAAGACTACCCGCATAGCAAGCGCCTTAAGCGCGGAATGATTCTTTCGCTTTGGGAGCAAACGGTGGGAGAACGTATTGCCGAGCAGACAGAAAATATCCATTTCGAATACGGAAATTTGATCATTCACGTTAAAAATCCCGCATGGCGTCAAGAAATACACATGAAACGTTTTAGCATCGCCAAGAAGTTAAACGACAAGGTTGATGAACAGATTGTTAAAGAAATTGTCGTGCGCTCATGATGGTTTTGCAAATCGCCGGTTGTCAACCTAAATTGATTCATTCTTATGGAAAGACCGAACTTTGAGGAAATTAAAGAAAAGCTTTTTGACGGCTGGGATCATCTTATCAAAAAGTCGGATGAGGATGATATAGCGGGAATAGGCCGGGAACGTATTGTCGTTTTTATTGTCTCGCTAGTGCTTGCGCTTTGCCTGTGGCTGATGGTGAATCTCAGCGTTGACTATAATCTCAATGTAGAACTTCCCATCGCTCTTGGAGGGGTTCCTGCAGAACAGGCATTGGTAAGCGATTTGCCGGAAACAGCCACGGTTAGTGTTTCTGGAGAGGGATGGAAGTTGATCAACCTGTACAACAACCCGCCCAGTATTAACATTGATGTTAATGATGCAGAAATAAATTTATACGATCAGGTTCAGCAACAAATGAATGCCTTTGCGGTGAATATCCAAAAAGTACAGCCTACCATTCTAACCGTTGAGCTTGAAGAACGGGTTTCCAAAAAGGTGCCTGTTCGTTCTTTGGTAGAAGTTTCTTTTGAAGATCAGCACGGATTTCTCGGGACTCCGGAGTTGCAACCCGACAGTGTTACTATCAATGGGGCTGCCTCGCTGCTCGAAGGTATTAAAGAGTGGTCGACGGATTCAGTTCATATCGAAGATGTTTCCACAAATTTATCCCGGGCTATTTCTTTGCAAGCTCCTGACGAGCTTATCAGTCTCTCACAATCTCAGGTTATGTTCAATGCTTCTGTTACGGAGTTTACCGAGGGTGAAGTTAGGGTAAGTATCTATACTCAAAATTTGCCGCAGGGCAGCATGATAAGTTACAGTCCCTTATTTCTGAGGGTTAAATACGATGTACCCATTGATGAATACGCCGAGGTTAAGGACATAAATCCGTTCCAGGCTTTTGTACCCTATAGACAGATTTTGGAGGATTCTACAGGTTTTGTGACTCCTCGGATCGAGCAAACAACCGACGACTATCACTTAAAACTTCGTTCGGTTCAGCCACGGAGAGTAGCCTACTACACCGTACTTGGCAAGTAGGGGAAATTAGGCCACTTCGGTAAGTTGCTCTTCGAACGGTTTAATGATCTTTTCCACAGATTGAGTATCATCAAAATAAGAGAGCACTTTCAAAATCACCTCGTCTACCAGCACATCGGGACAAGAAGCCCCGGAAGTAATGGCAATGTCGAGAGGTTGATTATTAGCGGAAAGCCAGTCAGCTGTTTCTTTAATTTCTTTATCCCACTGATTAAAGTGTCTGATTTTTTTCTCGGAAATTAATTCTCCTGCATCCCGAACATGATAGGTAGGAAAGGCCTCTTCAAGAATTTCTACCAGGTGCATGGTGTTCGAAGAATTGTATCCGCCAACAACAATTGCGAGGTCGGCTTCGGTTTCAGCTAAAGCCAGTGTTGCAGACTGGTTTTCATTTGTGGCATAGCAGAGGGTGTCGGAAGTATCGGCAAAGTGATCAAGAATATCCGCCTTCCCGTATTTTTTAATAGCTGCCTCCTTGAGGATTTCCATCACCTCCTGTGTTTCAGTCGCCAGCATGGTCGTCTGATTAATTACACCAAAATGTTCTAAGTCTTTATGGGGATCAAATCCATCAGTACTCTTATGGCCGAAATATTTATCAAAATCAGATCTTGGACGATCCCCGGTTAGAATATCAGCCAGAATTTGTGCTTCTTCCGGATTTAACACGACTACCGAAGCCGAGTGATCAGCGCTGTGGGAAAAAGTAGCTCGGGTTTCTTCATGGCGGTGCTTGCCGTGAATGACCAGGGAATAACCCTTCTTGCCGAGCTGTTTTCCCCGTCGCCAAACCTTTTCCACAAACGGACAGGTGGTATTATATTCATAAGGGTCGATACCCTGTTTCTTTAACTTTTCCTGCATTTCCAGGGTCGTCCCGAAAGCCGGTACAATCACAATGTCATCTTCTTCCAGCGACTCGATCGGGATTAGCTCGGTACCATCCGTTTCAAACAAAAACTTGACGCCTTTATCCAGCAGGTCTTCGTTGACGGTGGGATTATGAATCATTTCGCTGAGCAGATAAATATCTTTATCCGGATACTCGTCTACCGTTCTGTATGCAATGTCGATAGCGTTTTCTACTCCGTAGCAGAAGCCGAAATGGCGGGGAACATGAAATCGAACCGGACCGAAATCGAGCAGGCTGGGCTCAAGATCTTTCTTACGTGGATCAACCACTTTGTTAGCGTCTTTTACCTTTCGGATAATCGGCGAATGATAAATTTCGGGAATATCAAATTCTTTGCGAGCCATAATTACAACTGGATTTGAATTGGCCTCTAAATATACGGAGTTGTGAGCGAAACATCATGAAAAGGAACCATCAATAAATTAGTTTGCTTGAAGCTTTACTCCCAATTGATATCCCAAGACTAAAGACAATCAGTTCAAAGGATAGAAGGTTTACTAGACTTCTGCTACTTCATCCAGTTTTACCCCAACGAGACGACTGATGCCTG
>CAZYOD010000086.1:0-9352 GCA_964648635.1 uncultured Balneolaceae bacterium
ATCGCTAAGCTTATTGATGCCGGTGTTAAAGTTGGGTTTGCCTCCAATGGCCTAAAGCTCAAGGATATCAAAAAGAATCTAAAAACACTGACCGTCGAAGCGGGATTATCTGAGGATCAAATCGTGCAATTACTTACACAATCAACCGCTGATATCTTGGGATACGGACAAAAAATGGGCAATCTGGAACAAGGGCATATTGCCAGCTTTTCAATTTTCTCTACGCCTTTTCTGGATGAAAAAGCCAAAGCCGTTTATTCTGTAACGGACGGTAACTTTAAAGAACTTGAACACGAATCTTCTAACAATTAAGCATTATGAAGAAGGTATTACTTTCACTGATATTATTGTGTTTTAGCGTTGCCGGTTTTGCACAGGAGAAGGGATCTGTGCTGATTAAAAACGGAACGGTGATGACTATAACAGACGGTAACAAATCTAACACAGACGTATTAATAGAAGATGGAGTTATAACTAAAATCGGCAAAGATCTGTCAGCTCCTCGCAGGGTAGAAACGGTGGATGCCACCGGCAAATATGTAATGCCCGGCATTATCGATGCCCACTCGCATATCGCAGGAGTGGATATCAATGAGTGGACCAATCCTGTTACAGCTGAGGTCTCGATGGAAGAATCTGTCGATCCTACCGACATTAATATTTACTGGGCACTGGCCGGTGGTGTGACTTCCATTCACTTGATGCACGGTTCTGCCAACGTTATTGGCGGACAAAATGAAACGCTTAAACTCCGCTACGGGGCAAACATGAATGAGATGCGTTTCGAAGGAGCGCCTCGAACCATTAAGTTTGCACTTGGGGAAAATCCTACCCGTGTTCACGGTCAGGGATTTGATGTAAATCCTCGCACCCGAATGGGGGTAGAGCAGGTTATCCGTGATCATTTTGATGCCGCTTTGGATTACAAGCGAAACCGGCAAGAGTATTTAAGTGCCAAAAAAGCCTACGAAAATGGAAATCGTCAAACACCACCTGTGCCTGTAGCCAAAAATGAACGGCTGGATGTACTGGTAGATATTTTGGAAGGAGACATATGGGTGCATACGCACTCGTATCGTGCCGATGAAATCGTAATGCTCATGCGAGTATTTAAAGATTACGGTATCGAAAATTTCACTTTCCAACATGCCAATGAAGCTTTTAAGGTAGCGCCCGAGCTGAAAAAAAATAATGCTTACACTTCGATCTTTGCTGATTGGTGGGCCTATAAGTTTGAGGTCTATTATTCAACTGCCTATAACGCTTCAATTCTGAATGCGAACGGGGTTAGAAACAGCATCAATTCGGACAGTGGAGAGCTTATTCGCCACCTTAATCACGAAGCGGCCAAGGCCGTTCACTATGGAGGTACATCCAAACAAGATGCGCTAAAGATGATTACTATTAATCCGGCTATGCAGCTTGGAATCGACGATAAGGCAGGCAGTATCGAAGTTGGTAAACATGGCGACGTAGCTATCTGGAACGGACACCCGCTGAGTATTTACAGCATTGCTGAGAAGACGTATGTAGACGGTAAAAAATATTTCGACCGTTCCGAAGACGATAACGATATGCGTTTGGAGCCGAATGCCGAGACAGATTTCGCTGAAACCGGACGCTGGTATAACGAAAACGGCCGTCATAATGAAACCTGTTTGATAGGTGCCGAGGTTCGGTTCAACAAGCAGGGCATGAAGCTCAATCAGAGTAGAAATTAATGAAAATGAAAGACGCAGAAATTCTTATGAAAAATCTAAAATCATTTTTTACGACGGTTCTGTTGGTTTTATTTGTGGGAATAAGTGCAGAGGCGCAAATTCCGCAGAAAGCCGAATACGGCAAGTTTGCCATAACAAATGCTACTATTCACACGGTAACCAATGGAGTTATTGAAAACGGTACTGTTTTAATCGACGGAGAACAGATCGCTTACGTTGGTCAGGATGCCGATATCACCTCAGATTACAGTCAGATTGATGCATCGGGCCGGCATGTTTATCCCGGCTTTATAGATTCCGGGACTCGTCTGGGGCTTCAGGAGATCGGTGCAGTGGCAGTCACCAACGACCAGGCGGAACTGGGCGACTTTAATCCACATGTACGAGCTTTTACGGCGATTAATCCCAGCAGTGTAAGTATCCCGGTTACGAGAGTCAATGGGGTTACAAATGTAATTTCTATGCCTGTCTCCGGACGCTTGTCGGGAAAAGCTACACTTATTGATCTTTATGGTTATTCCCCGGATTCAATGGCTGTAACACCCAATGCGGCTTTACATTTGAACTGGCCAAGCTCTCAAAAAGGAGGCTGGTGGGATGAACGTACCAAAGAAGAGGTGAAAAAAGAATACCAGAAAGCAATGAAAGAGCTGAATAAATTCTGGTCTAAAGCGGAATTTTATAACAAAATGATGACCGCTTACGGGCAAAATCCCAAAAATAAAACCCGGCCGGATGCCGACAAGAAAATGCAGGCGATGCGCGAAGTAGTTAACGGTACGGTTCCGGTTATTATCTCTGTCGATGCCAAGCAGGATATTCTTAACGTCCTGGAGTGGATTGAGAACCATCCTGAAGCTAAATTCATTTTAGCAGGTGTACAAGATGGCTGGCGCGTAGCAGAAAAAATTGCCGATGCCGGAGTTCCTTGTCTCGTTTCTACGCTTTATACGCCGGAACGCGACTATGACAATTATCAGCGCCCGTATCAAAATCCGGGTAAACTTCACGATGCGGGAGTAAAAGTTGCTATTGCTACCGGTGAGACGGAAAATGTACGGAATGCCCCTTACCACGCAGGTTATGCGGCTACGTACGGACTTGGTAAAGAGGACGCCTTAAAAGCTATAACTATCAATGCAGCCGAAATTTTTGGAGTGGATAACAAACTGGGTAGCATAGAAGAGGGCAAACAAGCCAACCTGTTTATATCTGATGGTGATCCTTTTGAGCCTATGTCACAAATTAATCAGGTCTTTATCCGTGGATATAAAATACCTATGATCAGCCGACATACACAGCTCTATGAGCAATATTTAAATCGAGGAGCGGTATCCAACACTGATTTAAAGTAGTACTTACAACTTTAAAATGTTTTTGAAGGTGTGGCAGGAAATCTGCTACACCTTTTTTATTTTATAGAGTAAATTAGGTCTCCGGCTCTGCGGGGGACTTTGGGCAGGTATTACTAATTGGAGAGGGATTACATTATGTTTTCATCACAATATAAAGCGGCGGTTATCCAGATGAATAGCCAAACAAACCTGGATGAAAATTTCGATCAGGCTTATAACTTTATTGAAAAAGCTGTCGAAGATGGAGCAGATTTAGTAGGACTGCCTGAAAATTTCGCATTCCTTGGCGGACTCTCAATGCGAATAAAAAACGCCGGTGAAATTGAAGAACGGGTTTCAGCTTTTCTGGAAAGAACAGCAAAAGAATTTGAAGTGTATATAATCGGTGGGAGTTATCCCGTACCGGCAGGAGAAGACAAGGTATATAATCATGCTACATTGATCGGGCCTAACGGAGAAGAACTGGCCAGTTACAATAAGATACATCTCTTTGATGTGGATCTGAGTGATAAAGAAAGTTATCACGAATCGGATTACATACAACCTGGAAAACCCGAACCGGTGGTTTTCAAAAGCGATACAATCGGTAATTGGGGACTTTCAGTTTGCTATGATCTGCGTTTCCCCGAGCTCTATCGCAAATTAACCGAGGGGGAAGCTGAAATTCTTTCAGTGCCTTCCGCCTTCACCTATACTACAGGACAAGTCCACTGGAAAACATTATTAAAGGCTCGTGCTATTGAAAATACTTCGTACGTATTTGCTCCGGCTCAGACGGGACTACACGGCCATAACAGACAAACTTGGGGGTATGCTATGATTGTGGATCCGTGGGGAAATATTATTGCGGATGCAGGTCCTAAGCCGGGGTTTGCCACAGCGGAAATTGATCCTGAGAAATTAAGGCAGGTGCGAGCAAAAATCCCATCACTAAAGCATCGCAAGTTATACTGATTTAACGGGGAACGTATTGAAACAGTAGCTGATCCAGTATCAGTAGTGATCCAAACAAAGTAGCCAGAACGAAAATACTCAGCAGCGGCTCCCAGATCACAAATCCACCGATCACTCCTAAAATAGCGCCCAGGTATTGAATATATCGCAGCTGTTCGTTTGTGGCCGAGCGGATGATATCCGAAACATGCTGTTCATCATAATTCCGCAAATTGTCCTCTACCAGGTGGTGCACGTCCAGTTGATTAATGAGCTTGTAGAGGAGCGAAGTGACGATATTTTCGATAGCTTCACTATTATCATCAATTTTTTGGGGCAGCTGATCAAGCAGATTATCTACTTTATCCAAACCGTTTTCGACTGTTGTAGGGATCTGCACAAGCGCTTCTTCAATGATATGCTGCATTTCTTGTCCCTTAACAAAAGAATATGCTTTAAATGCGACCTTTTCGAACGATTTGTCATGGATTGCTTCCTCAATTTGTAACAGAATACGTTCTGCCAGAGCTCCCCGAATTTCGGGATCAGCAATCATCTCATCAAGATAATTCACTACCCATTGCTTGATATCTTTTCGAAAGGAGGGAGCATCAATGATGCTCTTAATATATCGCGTAGACTGCTCTCGATAACGGCTTATGACATTAGACTCGCTTATTTTACGTTTGATGATCTCCGGATTGATAAGATCATCGGAGACCGTTTGTGCCAGACGGTAAGCAATACGATCTTTTTGAGCGGGAATTAGACCATGACCTAAAATCGGCCGCTTTTGGGCGGGTTTAAACAGCATTGTTATGGCAATCCAGTTGGTGAGAAAGCCGATAAGCCCGCTTACACTTAGAATTTTAAGGAGTCCCTCTAATTGTAGCGACAGGCCAAAAAGATCAAATTCCATGCCATCAAAATCCCAGTAAAAAGAGACGCAAAAAGTGATTCCCAATAAATAAGGAACTACAGATAAAATTTTAACCAGGGAAGAGCTGTAGATTTTTTTCCGCTCGGGTTGAGAAGGCGGACCGGCCGGCGTTTTTGTCAGCTCATCTATTTTAGTGTGTTTGGCAATAATTTGCCAGAGATGACGGGTGTACTCTCTCGTTTTGGATTTAGCAGTTTCGAGTGCTCCGCGGGATTCTTTTTCAGTAAGCTGATGTTCGGCCATGTCAATAGAGTTAGGTCTTGTAGCACTGCATGCTATACGTAAATATGCCGAAGTAGTTGAGTAGGGGCAAATGCTACATTAGAAATTTGCCAAATCTAAATATCTATTTTCTTTGGCAGTCATCTGCTGTTTTTCCTTATCGGATTTATCCTCATATCCGACCAAGTGAAGCAGTCCGTGAATATAGATTCGCAAAAACTCACACTCTTGGGGCTCATCAAACTCTTTAGCTTGCTCAACAATCCGCGGTGCACAGCAGAACATTGTACCTTCAATATCACGATTGGTTTCAGACTCATCATATCGGAAAGTGATGATATCCGTCACGTAATCCCGATCCAAGTGCTCTTTATTAATTCGGATAATTTCTTTCTCATCTACATAAACAACTTCTACAAAACTAAAGGTGCACTCTTCTTTTTGTGATATGGTTTCTGCCACCTTCAGATATAGAGAATCCTCAAGTGGAATATCAAGTTCTGTTTGATTGAAAACCTGGATATCGGGTTTGGATTCCGTCATCCGTTAATCTTCATCAAATGAGAAATCATCCAAGTCTACGGATTCGGTAAGAGAGAGGGCAACAGCACACATCATCAGATCTTCCGGAAGCTGAGTAAAGTCACTATTAAGCACCGCTTCGCCTACATTAGCATACAGACTACATCCCGCGCCTTGTTCTACAATAAGACCCGAAGTACGTTTTTCTTGCCGACCAAAGAAGGTAACCTGTTTTAGCATATCGCTGGCGATAAAAGCGGTACAATTGTGCAGCTGCAAAAAAGTATTTTCCGCATACACTGTAACCATGTTTGATTCTTCACCGTTGATATCCAGCCCCAGGTGGATTTCGAGGGCTAACCTTCGGTTTTCTTCCTCGTTAACCACTTCGAAACGAAAAACATCATTGCCGAGTGGTTTTGCAGTGGTATGAAGAACCTCAGCAATAGCATCGATATTTTCTTCTGTAAACTGATGAACCATGAATGTGAACCTTATAAGGTCATGTTTTGATTCTGTGAAATATACGATTCCCGCTTTACAATTAGAAATTTTTGGTATCTAAATGCAATAGCGTGCCATTGGAGATCAAAGTTGATACTTAGCTACTTGGGCTTTGCTTTCTTCTTTAGATGCAGGGATCGAAATTCTGCTTCCGGTAATGCCATTAACCTGATCAGCCAGAGCAAGAGCTTCTTCGTCTCTGCCATCCATAAAATAAATACGCTGGATGATAGTCAGGTGATTAATAGAAAATGAAATATCCTGAACAATTTGCTGTCGCTGTGAAGAGATACTCTGCATGCGATTTTTTAGCCTGCTTTGGGCATTCATATCGGCATTATTACGTGCGTTTTGGGCTTCTTCATTAATCGCTGAGAGTTGTTCTTGAATTTCATCATATTGCGACATGCTTTTTCCCAAGCTTTTCATGATTCTTTCTTTAGCTTTTTGAGCTAATTCTACGGCATCCTGCGTATTTCCTACTTTAGCATATTGATAGGAGTAAAGGACAACCGAATTAACGTTATTATCACTAATCCTGAACGGGAGCTTATCTTCGCCCCATTTGAGCCAATAATTTGCGCTGTCAGCCTTACCTTCCTTTAAGTAACCGTTTGCCAGCTCGGTGATACTAAATCGGTAATTGCCCAGCATGCGGCGTATATTTTCATCAAAATAAGCGTTGGGATTATTCCATTCTCGGAATTGAAATTTCTCAAGACGACTCGCATGAATCTCGGGATCCAGCCATCCGTAACTGTCAGCTTCATGACGATCAGGAACCACACGGAATGCTTTACCTTCAAAACGGAAATAGTTTTGAAGATTCATCTGACTTTGTGTTGATACGGTATTTGCAAAATAAACCGGACGAAGCCACTTATTGGTGCGAAGGATATCTAAAATCACTTCATCCTGCACTTGTGTATAGAACCGTTGATTACCCTGACGATCCGTACCTGCAGAACGTCCTTCGTAATACCACGATACCGTATCATCCAACGAATCGACAGGTATTTCAAAATCAACTCCTTCCATATTCAGGTTTAAAGAAGTGTCTGGCTTAACACCAATCTTTTCTTTGTACTGATTGTCACCGGAGAAAGCATTTTTTAACAGATCTTTATCCACGGGAATGCTCAACGTATCCGGATTGTGAAGTGAAAGACCGCTGGTTAGCTGCTCAATCTCCTCATCGCTGAGCGATATAGGCAAGGGGGCCGACTCATGCGACCATTGATCACGCAGCTGCTTAATGTACCACTCGGTATTGAGCAAGCTCAGGCAAACGATTCGAACATCAGTTCGAACACCTTCAACTTCCTGTAAATACCAGAGGGGGAAGGTATCGTTATCACCATTGGTAAATAGTATGGCATTGGGAGCAGCAGAATTAAGCAAATTGTGAGCATAATCGGGAGCCACATATCGCTCGCTTCGATCATGATCGTGATAGTTCTCCATACCCATCCATACAGGACAGGCTGCAAACAGGACCGCTAATATTCCATAAGCGGCTGCCTTATTTGATTTCAAATGCTCTTTAACCAGCTCTATTAAACCTATGCCTCCCATACCTATCCATATTGCAAAAGCAAAGAAAGATCCCACATAAGCGTAGTCCCGCTCACGTGGCTGCATGGGTGTTTGATTGAGAAATACAATAATGGCTAATCCTGTCATAATAAATAGCACCATTACCGACAGGGCACGTTTCCAATCCTTTTGAAAGTGAAAAACCATACCCAATAAGCCCAGCAGGAAAGGGATATAAAAATAGCTGTTATGCGCAGGGTTGTCTTCGTATTCCGTCTCTGTAAATCCAGACTGCCAACCTGCGTCCTGGATATCAGCATCACGTCCGATAAAATTCCAGTTGAAATATCGGACGTACATATGATTTATTTGATAGTCCAGAAAGTAATCCCAATCACTGGAATATCTGGAATACTGTCGCATGTGTTGAGGACTTGTAGAATATCGACGGGGAAAGAAAACCTCATTATCGCGATTTATCGTACCTTGCGCATTATCAAATGTATTTCCGGTTAACAGGGGCGTTTGACCATACTGTTCTCGCTCCAGATAGTCGATGAACGCTTCAACTGTTTCCGGATCATTTTCATCAATGGGCGGGTCGGCAATCGAGCGGATAAAAATTAAAGAGTACGAAGAATAGCCGATCATGATCATCGCATAACACAATACCACAATATTGGCCATGCGATACCCATTTTTATGGGTGTAATATAATCCCCAGCTGAGCGCTAAAACAACCATAATGAAGAAACCGACAGGACCAATAAGTCCATAACTGCCTTCCGTAACAGCCTCCATAATGGCTGGAATCGTTTGAACGGTAAACGGATAAATCAATAAAAAGGCGGCGCAGGCTACAGCACCGGCAATCCCAAAGGAAGCATAATTAAATTCGTACTTTTTAAAGTAGATGATTAGCGCTACAAAAAAGAGAGCAAGCAGATTCAGCAGGTGAATTCCCAAGGCAATGCCAAACAAATAGGCAATCAAAATGAGCCAGCGTTCATTGTACGGCTCGTCGTGGTTTTCAGCCCAGACAAGAGCCAGCCAAACTACCAGAGCCGTAAATAGAAGCGACACAGCATAAACTTCCGCCTCAACTGCACTAAACCAGAAGGTATCCGTCACTGCAAACGTAAAAGCACCTAACAAAGCACCGCCATACATCCCGATTTTATCGATAGTCAACATCTTATCGGGATCTCCCTGCCATTCTCTCACCAGGCGCACCACAATAAGATAGAGCAGCATAATGGTTAGTGCGGAACTCAATGCACTAATAAAGTTGATGCTCGCCGCTACGTAGGCAGTCGGCATAAACATCGAGAAGATGCGTCCCATCAGTGAGTAAAAGGGAGCTCCCGGCGGGTGATTTACTTGCAGGCCATGACCTACGGCGATAAATTCACCGGCATCCCAAAAACTGGCAGTGGGAGCCATCGTCATTACATACAAAATAAGGGAAGCAACAAATGCAAAAAGAGCTAACGTACGGTTGGTTGACTTATGGTTCGAAAACATTCAAGCCTGATATTTTAAGTACTAAATGATTTCCATTGATTAGCAGGCAATAATAGCCATAGGTGTGATAGAATCAAAATGCGATATAAAAAGGA